>NZ_JAMFRV010000329.1 GCF_026224925.1 Pseudomonas sp.
CTAATACCGCCGTCGCTGCGACGTCGATGTCAGCGACCAACGCCAGGTCTCGGCGCACTTCCGGAAAGCGCGAAAGCTCCTGGAATTTCGGCAAACGACCCAAGGATACTTCAGCCAAGAGTAGCTCAAACACGAACACCGGGCGATCAAGCCCCAAGGTTTTCGTCAGCTCGGGGTGAAGCGCGCCGACAAAACCGACTTCACGGCCATCGCGCTCGATGCGAGCTGTTTGGCCCGGATGCAATGCAGGATGTTGACTTGGCGTGAAGGTGAATGCGCCTAGCGCGCCAGCAAAACCGAGTACCGCTTCGACGTCAGCTTTGATATCGAAGAAGTCGACCGCGTCGCGACCTTGCGCCCAGCTTTCAGGCACGCGGCTGCCGCAGATAATGCCGGCGAGCATCGGCTCTTGCTTCAGGCCGTCCAACTGACCGACAAAACGCAGTCCACTTTCGAACATGCGTACGCGGTCTTGTTGACGATTGAGGTTGTACTGCAACGCTTTGACCAGACCTGGCCACAACGAAGAGCGCATGGCAGCCATGTCGACCGAAATAGGGTTAGCCAACAACAAAGGCTCTACGCCCGGATTGAACAGTTCAAACCACTTTGGATCGATGAAGCTGTAAGTGATCGCTTCCTGATAGCCACGCGCAACCAACATGCGGCGCAAAAGCGGCAAATCTGCCTGTGCTTCAGCTTTCGCTTGCGGCGCCAAACGCGCTTGCGGGTAACGAACAGGCAGGCGGTTATAGCCATACAAACGGGCCAATTCTTCGATCAGATCAACTTCAAGGCTGATATCGAAACGGTGGCTAGGAACTTCGACCAACCACTGACCTGCAACATCGGAGGACACTTTCAGGTCCAGACCGACAAGCAGACCCTCGACTTCAGCCGGGTCCATTTCCATGCCGAGCATCTGAGTGATGCGTTCAGCACGAAGAACCACTGGAGCGATGGAAGGCAGGTCTTTTTCGCTGACCGCTTCCGTGATCGGGCCAGCTTCGCCGCCGGTGATTTCAAGCAATAAACCGGTTGCGCGCTCGATAGCTTCGCGAGCCAACTGCCAGTCCACGCCGCGCTCGTATCGGTGCGATGCATCGGTGTGCAAACCGTAAGAACGCGCTTTACCCGCGATGGTGATCGGGTCGAAGAATGCGCTTTCCAGGAATATATCCTGAGTCTTGGCGCTAACACCGCTGTGCTCGCCGCCCATGACGCCGGCAATGGCCAAGGCGCGGGTGTGGTCTGCAATGACCAGCGTGTCGGCACGCAGGCTGACTTCCTGCCCGTCGAGCAGCACCAGTTTCTCGCCCTCTTCCGCCATCCGTACACGAATGCCGCCGTTAATCTCAGCGAGATCGAAGGCGTGCAGCGGCTGGCCGAGCTCAAGCATTACATAGTTGGTGATGTCGACTGCAGCGTCGATGCTGCGCACGTCTGAGCGACGCAAGCGCTCAACCATCCACAGAGGTGTCGGACGCGAAAGGTCGACGTTGCGCACCACCCGCCCCAGGTAACGAGGGCACGCAGCAGGTGCCAACACATCAATTGAACGCACTTCATCGTGTACAGCAGGCACAGCAGCCACTACCGGACGCTTGACCTCAGTGGCGTACAACGCGCCAACCTCGCGCGCCAAACCCGCCACCGACAGGCAATCGCCACGGTTAGGCGTCAGGTCAACTTCAATGCTCGCGTCGTCCAGTTGGAGGTAGACACGAATGTCCTGCCCCACGGGCGCATCAGCAGGCAGCTCCATCAAGCCATCATTGCCCTCGCCCACTTGCAGCTCGGACTCGGAACATAGCATGCCGTTGGATTCAACACCGCGCAGCTTGGCTTTCTTGATTTTGAAGTCGCCAGGCAGCTCAGCCCCAATCATGGCGAATGGAATCTTCAAGCCAGGGCGCACGTTTGGCGCGCCACATACAACCTGGAAAGTCTCTGCGCCATTGCTGACTTGGCAAACACGTAATTTGTCGGCGTCCGGGTGCTGCTCGGTGCTCAGCACTTCGCCCACTACCACGCCTGTGAATTCACCGGCGGCCAACGTGACGCTGTCGACCTCAAGACCGGCCATCGATAGTCGCGCGACCAGTTCGTCGCGGGACACTTGCGGGCTTACCCAGCCGCGCAGCCATTGTTCACTGAATTTCATCCTGCTCTCCTGAAAGATTCGTTACGAACGTGCGACCTAGCGAAATTGCGCGAGGAACCGCAAGTCGTTGTCGAAGAACAGACGCAAGTCATTAACGCCGTAACGCAGCATTGCCAGACGCTCAACGCCCATGCCGAACGCAAAGCCCTGGAACTCTTCAGGGTCGATACCAGACATGCGCAGTACGTTCGGGTGGACCATGCCGCAACCCAGAACTTCAAGCCAACCGGTTTGCTTGCACACACGGCAACCGTTGCCGCTGCACATCACGCACTGAATATCGACTTCTGCCGACGGCTCAGTGAATGGGAAGAAGGACGGACGGAAACGTACCGCCAGTTCTTTTTCGAAGAAAACGCGCAGGAACTCTTCGATGGTGCCTTTCAGGTCCGCGAAATTGATGTCGCGGTCGATCAGCAACCCTTCAACCTGGTGGAACATAGGCGAATGGGTGATATCCGAATCGCAGCGATATACCCGGCCTGGGCATACGATGCGAATAGGCGGTTGCTGCGTTTCCATGGTCCGCACTTGCACCGGGGAGGTGTGGGTGCGCAACAGCATGTTTGCATTGAAATAGAAGGTGTCGTGCATCGCCCGCGCCGGGTGGTGGCCAGGGATGTTCAGCGCCTCAAAATTGTGGTGATCGTCTTCGACCTCAGGACCTTCGGCAATGCCGTAGCCAATATGAGTGAAGAATTGCTCGATCCGCTCCAGCGTTCGGGTAATCGGGTGCAAACCTCCTGAGGTCTGTCCACGGCCCGGCAGGGTCACGTCAATGCCTTCAGCGGCGAGCTTTGCGGTCAGTTCCGCCTGCTCTAACGAAGCTTTACGTGCATTGAGAACCTCTGTGACACGCTCCTTGGCAAGGTTGATCAGCGCACCGACTTGTGGACGCTCTTCAGCTGGCAAATTTCCCAGGGTCTTCATCACCTGAGTCAACTCGCCCTTCTTACCAAGGAATTGAACCCGGATCAGCTCCAGGGCATTAACATCTTCAGCGTGTTGCACGGCCTCAAGTGCTTGAGAGACCAGCGCATCCAGGTTTTCCATTTACAGACTCCAGATACGAAACAGGGGAAGAGCTTAAGGCTCTTCCCCTATTTATGACGTTTAACACCGAACCCGAAAAACGGATCCGGTGATTGTCGGGGACTTAGGCCAAAGTGGCTTTAGCTTTCTCGACAATCGCAGCAAACGCAGATTTTTCGTTCACAGCCAGATCAGCCAGAACCTTACGATCGATCTCGATGAAGGCTTTTTTCAGACCGGCGATGAAACGGCTGTAGGACAGACCGTTAACACGAGCACCAGCGTTGATACGAGCGATCCACAGAGCGCGGAACTGACGTTTTTTCTGACGACGGTCACGGTAGGCGTATTGGCCTGCCTTGATTACCGCTTGTTTGGCAACACGGAATACGCGTGAACGCGCGCCGTAGTAGCCTTTAGCAAGTTTCAGAATCTTTTTGTGACGTTTACGGGCGACAACGCCACGCTTTACACGAGCCATGAGTTACTTCCTCTATTCTTGACCAGGATTAGCAAAGACGCAGCATGCGCTTCACTTTCGCAACGTCCGACGGATGCAGCAAGCTGCTACCGCGCAATTGACGCTTACGCTTAGTGGACATCTTGGTCAGAATGTGGCTCTTAAAAGCGTGTTTGTGCTTGATGCCGTTAGCAGTTAACAAGAACCGCTTAGCTGCACCACTTTTCGTTTTCATCTTTGGCATGTTCGTACTCCGCATTCAGTTGATAAACATAACCGCAAGGCCTGCCGTGCCCTGGTGGTTACTTCTTCTTTTTCGGGGCGATGACCATAATCAGTTGGCGTCCTTCCATCTTAGGATGCTGTTCGACCGAACCGTATTCGAGCAAGTCACCTTCAACCCGCTTCAACAGTTCCATCCCCAGCTCCTGGTGGGCCATCTCACGACCACGGAATCTTAACGACACCTTGGCCCTGTCCCCATCACTCAGGAAACGTACCAGGTTGCGCAGTTTTACCTGGTAATCCCCTTCCTCCGTCCCTGGACGAAACTTGATTTCTTTAACCTGAACCTGCTTCTGGTTCTTCTTCGCTGCAGCAACCTGCTTCTTCTTCTCGAAGATCGATTTGCCGTAATCCATCACGCGGCAAACTGGAGGTACTGCGTCGGCAGAAATTTCTACCAGATCGAGCTTGGCTTCTTCAGCAATACGAAGCGCTTCATCAATCGAGACGATGCCAATCTGCTCGCCGTCAGCGCCAATTAACCGAACCTCGCGTGCCGAGATATTCTCGTTGATCGGGGCCTTCGGTGCAGCTCGTTTATCTTGTCTCATTTCACGCTTAATAATAATTACTCCGAATCATGGCGACCACGCCGGGAAACCGCTTGAGCGAGAAATTCAGCGAATTGCGCGACCGGCATTGAGCCAAGGTCTACGCCTTCACGTGTCCGCACAGCGACAGTTTGCATTTCGACTTCCCGATCTCCAATAACCAAGAGATAAGGAACCTTGAGCAAAGTATGCTCGCGGATTTTAAAGCCGATCTTTTCATTTCTCAAGTCAGACTTGGCACGAAACCCGCTTTCAGACAGAGTTTTTTCTACTTCAAGGGCAAAATCTGCCTGTTTATCAGTAATATTGAGAATTACTGCCTGAGTAGGTGCAAGCCAGGCCGGGAAAGCGCCTTCGTAGTGCTCGATCAAAATACCGATGAAACGCTCGAACGAACCGAGAATTGCACGGTGCAGCATGACCGGGTGCTTGCGGCTGTTATCTTCCGAAACGTACTCGGCGCCCAAGCGGATTGGCAGGTTGAAATCGAGCTGCAATGTACCGCATTGCCATACCCGACCCAGACAATCTTTTAACGAAAATTCTATCTTGGGACCGTAGAAGGCTCCCTCGCCGGGTTGCAGATCATACGGCAAACCAGCGCTGTCGAGTGCAGCGGCGAGCGCACTTTCTGCACGATCCCACAAATCATCCGAGCCAACGCGCTTTTCAGGGCGAGTCGACAGCTTCAACTCGATGTCTTTGAAGCCGAAATCGGCATAGACATCCAGCGTCAACTTGATGAACGCAGCCGACTCTGCCTGCATCTGCTCTTCTGTACAGAAGATGTGTGCATCGTCCTGAGTGAAGCCACGAACACGCATGATGCCGTGCAACGCACCCGAGGGCTCATTACGGTGACATGCGCCAAACTCGGCCAGACGCATCGGCAATTCGCGGTAGCTCTTCAGGCCCTGATTGAATACCTGTACGTGGCACGGGCAGTTCATCGGCTTGATGGCGTAGTCGCGATTCTCGGACTGCGTAGTGAACATGTTTTCGGCGTAGTTGGCCCAATGGCCCGACTTCTCCCATAGGGAACGATCGACCACCTGTGGAGTTTTGATCTCCAGATAACCGTTTTCACGCTGCACTTTACGCATGTACTGCTCAAGCACCTGATACAGCGTCCAGCCGTTCGGGTGCCAGAAAACCATGCCCGGCGCTTCTTCCTGGGTGTGGAACAACCCGAGACGCTTACCGATTTTGCGGTGATCGCGCTTCTCAGCTTCTTCGATCCGCAGAATATAAGCAGCCAATTGTTTCTTGTCTGCCCAGGCCGTGCCGTATATACGCTGCAGCTGCTCGTTCTTCGCATCGCCACGCCAGTAGGCGCCGGAAAGCTTGGTCAGCTTGAACGATTTAAGGAAGCGAGTGTTCGGCACGTGCGGACCGCGGCACATGTCGACATATTCTTCGTGGTAATACAGGCCGAGGGTTTGTTCCTCGGGCATGTCTTCAACCAGACGCAACTTATAGTCTTCATGGCGAGCCGTGAAAACCTCGATCACTTCGGCGCGCGGAGTGACTTTTTTGATGACGTCGTAATCTTTTTCGATCAGTTGCTGCATACGCAGCTCGATCGCCGCCAGGTCGTCTGGGGTGAACGGTCGCTCGTACGCGATATCGTAATAGAAGCCGTCATCGATCACGGGCCCGATAACCATTTTGGCTGTCGGATAAAGCTGTTTGACCGCGTGCCCTACCAAGTGAGCGCAAGAGTGGCGGATGATCTCCAGCCCTTCTTGATCCTTTGGCGTGATGATTTGCAGGCTGACATCGCCTTCGATGAGATCGCTTGCATCGACCAATTGACCGTTGACCTTACCGGCCACGGTGGCTTTGGCCAAGCCTGCACCAATTGACAGTGCTACCTCGGCTACGGAAACCGGATGATCGAACGAACGCTGACTGCCGTCGGGAAGAGTAATGGTGGGCATGGCGCCTCCTCTCCTAGTGGTGACCCCTACCAAAGGTCACGTGGGTTGGGATGAGCCAGTACAAGATCCGGCGGTATGCCTGCCTCACATTGGCAGGAGCCCAAGGGCCAACCGTTTAACCGAACCAGAGTGACTGGAGTGGTACAAAACGAAAGCTTTTCGCACGTCCGACCAAGCTTTCTCGATCAGCCGTGCATATTCAGCCGCGCATCCTATCACAGATGAATGGGGACGACGTCGCAACTTGAGTCAAACCAGCCAAGACGCGTGAAAGCTCACCTATTAGTGAACTACATACGCCAAAAGACCCTCAGATGTTGGGTGAACGTTGTGACACAACCCCCTCATCCCAAGGAGTATTCAAGCATGCGTGTTTATCGCTTATTCACTCTCGCCGCCTCTCTCGCGGTACTGCTGCCACTCGGCGCACACGCCGCTGACGCCGCTTGGCCCAGTGGTGGACGTACTCAATTCGTAAATGAATGCGTTAATGCCGCCAGCAAAGACCTCGGCGCAGCGTCTGCCAAGGCACACTGTGACTGTGCTGCGGACACGGCTGAAAAGAAACTCAGCCCAGCAGAAATGAAAACGCTCAACTCTCCATCCGCACAAGGCAGTCCGGCGGTTGCGAAGTTAATGACGGAAGTCGGTGTCGCCTGCCCGACAAAATAGATTATTAGTTGCCGAAACCGGGGTTCCCGGACCGTTTTTAGGCTTTTTTCCACTTTTTTTACGCTAAAAGTGGATTTTTTTAAGGCCCTTTAAATTGAGCCAAAGCCCCGTAGACCGGGGCTTTCAACCATCTAAGCCCATACCTGAGCTGTATTGCGTGTGTAAACAGTGCGGCGAAAGCCTTCTACATCCAAACATTTCGACTATGATAGCTCGGTGTGCCCAGTTGGCCTGAGCAGCACAGTACTACTGAAAAAATTATGTTCTTGGAGATACACCATGTCTAATCGCCAAACCGGCACCGTAAAATGGTTCAACGATGAAAAAGGCTTCGGCTTTATCACTCCTCAGGGTGGCGGTGACGACCTGTTCGTACACTTCAAAGCTATCGAAAGCGACGGTTTCAAAAGCCTGAAAGAAGGCCAAACTGTTTCGTTCGTGGCTGAGAAAGGCCAGAAGGGCATGCAAGCTGCTCAGGTTCGCGGCGAGTAATTTCCCCGAGTCTAGCTCTTGAGCTTAGCTCTTGAGTTTTAAAAAACCCCGTCCACGTGACGGGGTTTTTTATGGGCGAAACAAAAACGCCTTAGCTGATGTTAGCCGCAATTGACGCGGATAATGGTCGAGTTGTCATCCGCATTGATGTTGAGACGATCCGAACGATACTCGAGCGTTACGATGGTATCGGGCTTAAGCAGCCGGACGCTAAAGGCACCCGCCTTGAGCCGAGCTTGCTCCAATAGTTGCGGCGATGCTTTTTGGCCTACGGCGAAATTAGCTGCAGCGGACGTACAGCGGTCGGGCGCGACTTCAGCCGCTGCAGTTGGGGCCTGAACCGGTTCTGACTTACTGCTGCAACCCGCAAAAAGAGCTGCGGCGACCACAACACCCAACGGTGCGAACTTCCAA
>NZ_JAMFRV010000330.1 GCF_026224925.1 Pseudomonas sp.
AACTTTGAAAACAGCTTCTGTAAGGAATAACCGTTTCTCTGACCAAGGGGCTCAAAAAGCCTCGTCGTGCAGCGTTCGAATTATTTCTGGATGAGCGTCCCGGACACCCATTTGGGACCACTGATGAGGGTAATAACTGTGCTTGAAGCCTACCGTAAACACATCGAAGAGCGTGCCGCCCAGGGTATCGTGCCCCAGCCGCTTAACGCCGAACAAACTGCAGGCTTGATCGAGCTGCTGAAGACCCCCCCGGCTGGCGAAGAAGCGTTCCTTCTTGACCTGATCACCAACCGCGTTCCACCAGGCGTTGATGAAGCCGCTTACGTTAAGGCTGGCTTTCTGTCCGCTGTGGCGAAAGGTGAAGTCACCTCCCCGCTGATCGACAAAAAACACGCCGTTAAACTGTTGGGCACCATGCAAGGTGGCTACAACATCGTCACGCTGGTCGACCTGCTGGACGACGCCGTGTTGGCGCCAGAGTCTGCCAAAGCACTCAAGCACACACTGTTGATGTTCGACGCATTCCACGACGTGGCCGAAAAAGCCAAGAACGGCAACGTTCACGCTAAAGAAGTCCTGCAATCGTGGGCTGACGGCGAATGGTTCCAGAACCGTCCTACCTTGGCCGATAAAATCAGCCTGCGCGTGTTCAAGGTTACCGGCGAAACCAACACCGATGACCTGTCCCCAGCGCCAGATGCATGGTCGCGCCCGGACATCCCGCTGCACGCACTCGCCATGTTGAAAATGGCCCGTGACGGCATCGAACCGGATCAACAAGGCGCCATCGGCCCGATGAAGCAAATCGAGCGCATGCGCGGCGAAGGCTTCCCTATTGCCTACGTCGGCGATGTGGTCGGTACCGGTTCATCGCGTAAATCAGCCACCAACTCGGTGTTGTGGTTCTTTGGCGACGACGTTCCTAACGTGCCGAACAAGCGCGCTGGTGGCTTCTGTTTCGGTAACAAAATCGCTCCAATCTTCTACAACACCATGGAAGACGCCGGCGCACTGCCGATCGAATTCGATGTGACGCACATGAACATGGGCGACGTGATTGACCTTTACCCGTACGCCGGTAAAGTCACCAAGCACGACAGCGAAGTAGTCCTGGCCACCTTCGAAATGAAGACTCCAGTACTGTTGGACGAAGTCCGTGCTGGCGGCCGTATTCCGCTGATCATCGGCCGTGGTCTGACCGAAAAAGCGCGTGCCGAACTGGGTCTGCCACCTTCGACTCTGTTCAAGCTGCCTGAGCCGCCGATTGCCAGCACCAAGGGTTTCACCCTGGCGCAGAAAATGGTCGGCAAGGCATGCGGCGTGGCTGGCATCCGTCCAGGTACGTACTGCGAACCGAAGATGACCACCGTCGGTTCCCAGGACACCACTGGCCCGATGACCCGCGACGAGCTGAAAGACTTGGCTTGCCTGGGTTTCTCTACCGATCTGGTGATGCAGTCTTTCTGCCACACCGCGGCGTATCCAAAGCCGATCGACGTGCAGACTCACCACACGCTGCCTGACTTCATCATGACCCGCGGCGGCGTTTCCCTGCGTCCGGGCGATGGCATCATCCACAGCTGGCTGAACCGCATGCTGCTGCCGGACACCGTCGGCACCGGTGGTGACTCGCACACCCGTTTCCCAATGGGCATTTCGTTCCCTGCCGGTTCCGGTCTGGTCGCGTTCGCTGCTGCCACTGGCGTTATGCCGCTGGACATGCCGGAATCGATTCTGGTTCGCTTCAAAGGCAAAATGCAGCCGGGCGTTACCCTGCGCGACTTGGTTCACGCCATTCCTTACTACGCAATCCAGGCTGGCCTGTTGACCGTAGAGAAGAAAGGCAAGAAGAACGCGTTCTCCGGTCGCATCCTGGAAATCGAAGGCCTCGACAACCTGAGCATCGAACAAGCTTTCGAGCTGTCCGACGCCTCGGCCGAGCGCTCTGCAGCCGGTTGCACCATCAAGCTGTCGAAAGAGTCGATCACTGAGTACCTGAACTCCAACATCACCTTGCTGCGCTGGATGATCGGCGAAGGCTACGGCGATGCACGGACTCTGGAACGTCGCGCTCAAGCGATGGAAGCCTGGGTTGCCAACCCTGAGTTGATGGTTGCCGATGCTGACGCGGAATACGCCGAAACCATCGAAATCAACCTCGACGAAATCAAAGAGCCTGTGCTCTGCGCGCCAAACGACCCGGACGACGCCCGTCTGCTTTCCAGCGTTGCTGGCGAGAAGATCGACGAAGTGTTCATCGGTTCGTGCATGACCAACATTGGTCACTTCCGCGCTGCCGGTAAGTTGCTGGACAAGGTCAAAGGTCAGCTTCCAACTCGTCTGTGGCTGTCGCCGCCGACCAAAATGGACGCTCACCAGTTGACCGAAGAAGGCTACTACGGCATCTACGGCAAAGCTGGCGCGCGCATGGAAATGCCGGGCTGCTCGCTGTGCATGGGTAACCAGGCTCGGGTTGAACCGAACTCCACCGTGGTGTCGACTTCGACCCGTAACTTCCCGAACCGCCTTGGCGATGGCGCGAACGTGTACCTGGCCTCGGCTGAGTTGGCGTCCGTTGCATCGATCCTCGGTCGCCTGCCGACCGTTGAAGAGTACATGGCCTACGCGAAGGAAATCGACACCATGGCAGCGGACGTTTACCGCTACCTGAGTTTCGACCAGATCGCTGAATTCCGTGAGTCGGCAGCCAATGCCAACATCCCGGTTATTCAAGCGTAAAGAAACACAGCGTTAAAAAAACCCCATCCCACGCGATGGGGTTTTTTTATGGGATCAAAACTACCCTGTGGGACCGAATTCATTCGGGAAGGAAGCGATGCATAAATTCAGACACACCACGCCGCTCGCATTCCGAATGAGTTCGGTCTACAGAGATCCAGATGACGCAATTGCAGCCGACGCGGAGTAAGTCTCTGACGCTGCACGAAGTGTAGGCAGCCCCAAAAGCACGACCACCACCATTACCAGCCCAGCCACAATAGCCACACCGAACCCTGCCCGCGCGCCATAAGCGTCGATGATTAAGCCCGAAAGTACTGCGCCGAGCGCTACACCGATGCTGACGCCTGTCGACATCCACGTTAGTCCTTCAGTGATCCTGGACGGTGGAATAATGATCGTACCGAGACTCATGACGATGACTATAGTTGGCGCAAATGACATGCCCGCAACAAAGAGCACTCCCGCCAGGAAGTAGACGTCCGGTGAGAAAATGGGCAATACGGCTGTTACTGCCGTTACCAGAATCCCAATAAAGAACTGCTTTTCAATGGGAGAGGAAACTTTTAACGCGCCGAAAGTCAGGCCAGCGATCAATGAGCCGAACGCATAGGCTGCCAAGATGAAGCTAGCCGACGTTGGCCAGTCTTGTGCGTCGGCGAAGGCAACAACAGCCACATCGATTGATCCGCCGATCACCCCCATTGCTAGTAGCGCCAGAATAATGGTGCGAAGGCCGGGGATAAGTAAGGTCGAACTTGCACTCCCACGACGGCCCTTGACCACCTGCGGTTCTGTCTGCCGCTGCAGAAGAAAAGCCGTCACGCCGATTACCAGCAGCAGGACGCCTACAAGAGGTCCGGCTTCGGCGAACAAGCTGGTGCTCAGACCGATGGCGAGCGGTGGGCCAAGAACAAAGGCTAGTTCTGTTAGAACAGCGTCCAAGGCGAAGGCCGTGTGTAGTTGCGGCTTGCCACGGAAAAGCTGTGTCCAGCGTGCTCTTATCATAGCGGGCATGCTTGGCATCGTGCCCGCCAGTGCTGCAAGAATAAAAAGCAGCAGGACCGGAGCCCTCATATGAGCAGCGATTATCAGCGCCAGCAACATGCCAATGCTAAAGGCAGTAACCAAAGGCAGAACCCGACGCTGCCCTCGCTGATCAACGAGTTTCGATACGTGCGGGCTGATAAGCGCACTCACTAACGTAAATGTACCTGCGACCGCGCCAGCCAGCCAATAAAGCCCACTCTGCTGCACCAACATGATAATTATGCCGATGCCGATCATTGCATGTGGCAGACGGGCAATGGAACTCGCGATCACTAATCCCATGACGCCGGGGGTCGTCAGAAGTTCGCGATAGGGATTAGCCATAATTTCTCCATTTTTTATTAGACCCTATTAGGGTCCCGTTCCGCGCGATATGATTATCTTAATAACTCCATTTTGTATGTAGGATGCATCCGAAAATCTCCTGTAGGAGCCAACTTGTTGGCGAGGCAATGTAAGTCTCGCCAACAAGTTGGCTCCTACAGATGCGGTGTAAAACTATAAAAAAAGCCCCACATCTCTCGACGCAGGGCTTTTGATTTACCGCTTCAACTCAAACCATCAAATCACACTGGTTTGCCCACTCATTGCCAAATCCAGCAACTCGCGGTTGGCCACTGCGTACATCGCGTAGTCCGTACCGCTTGCTGCACGCAACTCCACGAGCATGGCGCGCCAGCGATCAACCATCGGCAAGTGCTGTTCCAGCCACATGTCCAGGCGCGCCTGGATCTCTTTCGGCGCATCTGGCTGCTGCAGGACCGACACGGTAATCGCGCGTTGCTGCCAGTCGATGTCATCACGGAAGGCTTCACGGGCCAGTGCCTGCCAATTGTTTTCCACCGGCAGGTTACTGATCTGTTGCAGGTACCAGGTCACGTCCAGCGAGCTACCTACTGCGAAGTAAGCCTTGGCCACATCAGCGGCGTTCTGCCCAGTGACATCCGACGCTTCGATGATCGGCAACAGCGTATACAGGTGGCTAGTGCCCGCCACCATGCGCGCCAACAATTCCGGAACACCGGCTTCGACGTACGCCTGATAACGGCTCATCCAGACGTCGCGAGTCGGGCCTTCCAGCAGCTCGTCGAGCTTCAGACCCAAGGCTGCGATGTGCGGACCGAAGTGCGCCACATCACGACCAGCGTCCAATTCGTTACGACGGCTGCGCAAGAACCAACGAGTCGCGCGACGACCCAGACGCATCAACTCGTCCATCAACGCCAACTGGATTTCAGCCGGCACCTTGGAGTCCAGCGCCTCAATCTGACGGAACCAGTGCGGCAGGTGGAAGATGTCGCGCACGATCACGTACGCACCGGCCACGTTGGCAGCGCTCATGCCGGTCGACTCTTTAAGCCGCTGCACGAACGTAATGCCCATGTGGTTGACCAGATCGTTGGCGATCTGGGTGCTGACGATTTCGCGTTTGAGGCGGTGGCGACGCATGGCCTCGCCAAACTTCGTGGCCAACGACGGCGGGAACGCGGTTTCCATGTCGCGAACCAGATACTCGTCGTCCGGCACACGGGATTCGAGCAGCGTTTCCTTGAGGTCGATTTTGCTGTACGAGATCAGCACCGACAGTTCTGGGCGGGTCAAGCCATGGCCCGACGCAATGCGTTCGGCCAGTTGCTCTTCAGCCGGCAGGAACTCGATGGCGCGGTCCAGCTTGCCCCGTGCTTCCAGATCGTTCATCAGCCGTTTGTATTCAGCGATCCGCTCATAAGCGCGACGTGCGGCAAGGGACAGCGCCTGCGTCTGCTTATAGTTGTTGCCGATTACCAGATGACCGACTTCGTCCGTCATGCTTTCCAGCAGTTGGTTACGCTGCTTTTCAGTCATGTCGCCCGCCTGCACCACTTCGTTCAGCAGGATCTTGATGTTCACTTCATGGTCAGAGCAATCCACACCACCGGCGTTGTCGATGAAGTCAGTGTTTGAGCCGCCACCAATCAGAGCGAACTCGACCCGACCCAATTGGCTCATGCCGAGGTTACCGCCCTCGCCCACTACCTTGCAGCGCAGCTCGTTACCGTTCACACGCAACGCGTCGTTGGCCTTGTCGCCGACGTCGGCGTGGCTTTCTTCGCTGGATTTAACATAGGTGCCGATGCCGCCGTTCCACAACAGATCCACCGGCGCTTTGAGTAAAGCGTTCAGCAGTTCAGTCGGGGTCAGCTTGTCGGCGTGGATGTCAAAACGCGCTTTCATTTCAGGGCTGATCGGGATGCTTTTGGCGGTGCGCGCAAAGATCCCGCCGCCTTGGGACATGATGCTGGTGTCGTAATCGGTCCAGGATGAGCGCGGCAGATTGAACAACCGCTGGCGCTCGACGAAGCTGTTGGCCGGTTCTGGATTAGGGTCGATAAAGATGTGCATGTGGTTGAACGCGGCGACTAACTGCAGCGTTTCCGACATCAACAGGCCGTTGCCGAACACGTCCCCGGCCATGTCGCCGATACCGATGACGCTGATGATGTCTTTCTGCGAGTTGATGCCACGCTCACGGAAGTGACGCTGCACGCCAACCCATGCGCCTTTGGCGGTGATCCCCATCTTCTTGTGGTCGTAACCTGCCGAACCACCGGAAGCGAAGGCGTCACCGAGCCAGAAGCCATAGTCGATAGCGATGCCATTGGCGATGTCGGAAAAGGTCGCGGTGCCTTTGTCGGCAGCCACCACCAAATACGGGTCATCATCGTCGTGACGCACCACATTAAGCGGCGGCACCAGGCCTCCGTCCTTGAGGTTGTCGGTGATGTCCAGCAGACCGGAAATGAAGATTTTGTAGCAGGCGATTGCCTCGGCCTGAGTCTCATCACGACTGCCACCGATCAGCGGCAGGCGACGCGGAATAAACCCGCCCTTCGCACCCACCGGCACGATCACCGCGTTTTTCACCTGCTGGGCTTTTACCAGGCCCAACACTTCGGTACGGAAATCTTCTTCACGGTCCGACCAGCGCAGGCCGCCGCGAGCAACGTTGCCGAAACGCAAGTGCACGCCTTCAACCCGCGGTGAGTACACGAAAATCTCAAATTTCGGCACCGGCTTCGGCAGTTCGGGAATCAGGCGCGGGTTGAACTTGAAGCTGAAGTAGCTCTTGCTCTGACCGTTGGCGTCCGGCTGGTAGAAGTTGGTGCGCAGGGTGGCTTTGATCAGGTCCAGGAAGCGACGCAGAATACGGTCTTCGTTGAGCACCTGAACGTCGTCCAGTGCTGCCAGAATCGCCTGTTCCAGACGTTGCTGCTTGTCTTCCAGGTCGTCAGCGGTGAGTTTGCGCGCCAGATAAAAACGCGTCTTGAACAACCGGGTCAGCTCGCGAGCAATGTCCGTATGATTGTTCAGGGCGCTGGCGATGTACCCCAAGTCGAAGCCCAAGCGGATCTGCTTCATATAGCGCGCGTAAGCGCGCAGCAACGCCACGTCGCGCCACGGCAAGCCAGCGGTCAGCACCAGACGGTTGAACGCATCGTTCTCGGCATCGCCGCTAACAATGTGCACGAACGCGTCTTGCAGGGTGTCGTTGAGCTGCTGGATGTCGAGGTTGATGCCTTCGCCAGCCGTAAAGGCGAAATCGTGAATCCAGAATTCGCGGCCATTGTTGCGGCGCAAGCGATAAGGGAACTCACCTAGAACGCGCAGCCCGAGGTTTTCCAGAATCGGCAGCACATCAGACAAGGCCAGCGGAGTATCCGCGTGGTACAGCTTGCAATGCAGTTGCTGTTTGCCAGCCTGTGCCAGCGGCTGATAGAAACTCATGACCAGCGGGTTGGCTTCGGTCAGGCTCAGCAAGTGCTGCATATCGACCACGGCCGAATGCGCAGCGAAACGCTCGCGGTAACCGGCCGGGAAGCCTTTCGGGAAGTCCGCCAGCACGCTGGTGCCATGGGCTTCGCCGAAGCTTTCAACCACCAGGTTCGAATAATCGTCCTGCCATGAACGGCAGGCCTGAATCACTTCGTTTTCCAGTTGCTGCGGATCAATGTCGAGGCGGCTTTTCGGGTCCACCCGCAGGATCAGCTGCACACGGGCCAATACTGATTCGGAGAAGAACGTCCAGAACTCACAATCGCTGGCCTTCAGGCGATCCATCAGCACTTGCTGGATTTTCTGCCGAACTTCAGTGGAGTAGACGTCACGGGGCACGTAGGCCAAGCAGTAGCAGAAGCGGCCATACGGGTCTTTGCGCAGGAACACGCGAATCTTGTTGCGCTCCTGGATCTGCACGATGGACATCACGGTGCTGAACAGCTCATCCACCGGGGTCTGGAACAGGTCATCACGCGGCAACACTTCCACGACCTGGGCCAGTTCTTTACCCAAGTGCGCTTTGGCGTCAAAACCGGAGCGGCGCTCTACTTCGGCAACTTTGCGGCGAATATAGGGGATTTGACGCACGCTTTCGCCGTAAACCGACGAGGTGTACAGGCCCATGAAGCGGTATTCTTTGGTGACATTGCCAGCAGCATCGATCTGCCGAATCGACACGTAGTCCGGGTACGCCGGACGGTGCACACGGCTTGGATGCGCGGCCTTGGCGAACGACAGCAGCATCGGCTCTTGCAGGTAGTTCACTGCGTAGTCTTCGATGTGCAGGTCGTCTTTTGTAAGCCCGGCGCGCAGCAGCTTGGTCAGACCGAGGAACGACGATTCGTCGTACACCAGGTAGCCACCGGCTTCGTCACGAATGACTTCAAATTCTTCATAGCCAAGAAAGGTGAAGTGGTTATCTACCAACCATTGCAGGAATACCTTGACCTCGGATTTCTCGCCTTCATCGACGGTAAACTCCATGGTGTCGATGCCAGCCAGCAATTCGCCGATCTTGGTTTTCATTGGTTCGAAATCGGCGACGGCGACCCGAACTTCGCCCAACACCTGCTCCAGCTCGCGCGCCAGCACGTTCATTTCTGCAGCGTTGGCGCAACGATCGATTTCCAGGTACATCAGCGATTCTTGATGAATGTCCTCACCGGTTGTGCCCTTGGGCAGCAGTTCCAGCAGTTCACCGTTGGCGCCCCGACGCGCGCTTAGCACGGTGGTTTGCAGGGTATGGATGCTGTAACCGCGACGGTTCAGTTCGGTACGGACCGAGTCCACCAGAAACGGCAAGTCGTGGTGCAGAACTTCGACGGCAGTGTGGGTCGACTGCCAGCCATGGCGCTCGTAATCAGGGTTGTAGACCCGCACCTGCGGATGAATACTTTCAAAACGTTCAAGCAGTCGCCAGGCAGACAAGGTGCAACCGGCCAGGTCGGAAAGCCGGCGCTGGGTCAGTTCATCAAGAGAGATAATGCCGAAGAATTGCTCAGCGAACAGCGCCACTTGTGGCAGTGCCTGTTCACTGATGTGCTGCGCCAGAGCTGCTTGCAGTTGATGCTGAAAGTCAGACTTGCTGGCTGCGGTGAAGAACGCCATCTGTGGTACTCCGCTTGGGCTTTTATTGATGGAAACGTCGCATGCCCCTTAAGGGGATCGCCATCACGCGTGCTGGAATTAAAACAAAAGCAGCACAGCATGACAGGGTAGTGAAGCTATAGAACAAACGCTCGTCACGAACGGGTAGTCATATTCGTTTTCTTTGACCGAACGCGGTGCAAAAGATGCCCGTTTCTAAAAAACACTGCCCAGGCAGGCCGTGGTTTTACCGGTGTACATCTGCTGCGCAGCTTAACGATAGCGGGCCTGACTGTGCTTGCGGTGCGGCGACATATTCGGTCATCAGCACGTAGCGGCGGGACTATAGAGGCAATGACAGGCATCACCGGAGGGAGGAAGCGAAGGTTTTAAACAAACGTCACCAGGTGTGACTGACGTAGCTGTGGAAAAACAGACCACGGTCCCACGCACACCCGATAAAAACTGAGCCCTGCGCTGCGGTATCATCACACCCTGAGCGATTTCGCCCCTATTTTGAAAATCCCCGGAGCCCAACCATGCTGATCAACACCACAAGCATCATCGTCAACCCATGCGACGACGAATATGACGACATGGCCCTGCTGTGCTGCCATAGCGAAACCGGCGACCTGTTCTCGTTGACCCGTTTCCCGGACGAATCCGAGATAGAAATCACCGTTGCCGATGACAAAACCCTCGAGCTTAAAAACCTGAAGGCAACGTTAAGCGCCGAACGCCTGCTGATCGAAATCGACCCGGAAGATGCCAAACAGCTCGAAGGCCATACTGAATACGACATCCGTCACAGCATGTCAGCGTCCGACCTGCGGGAAGTGGCAGAAACCCTGCAGCTGATTCTTGATGATGTGGGTACCTACGTCAGTGAAATTGAATAATTGAATGCACCCAGACACCGGGCCTCCCACAGAAAACGTGAAATCCCGGAAAAATGCCCATAGCCGTTAGTCGGCACCGTCCGGATGGATTAAAGTAACGCCCCCAGCTTCGGTGTCATTTGGCGCCGCTGATCATCTGCCAGGAACCGTCATACGATGGAACATCGTGAAGCGCTGATTGCGCTGCGAACCTTTCTTTCAACGCAGATTCTCGGCCAGGAAAAACTGATCGAACGGCTGTTGATTGCCCTGCTTGCCGACGGCCATATGCTGGTCGAAGGCGCTCCGGGGTTGGCCAAGACCAAAGCCATCAAAGAACTGGCCGAAGGCGTCGAAGCACAGTTCCATCGAATCCAGTTCACCCCCGACCTATTGCCTGCCGACATCACCGGTACCGAGATCTATCGCCCGGAAACGGGCAGCTTCGTCTTCCAACAGGGGCCGATCTTCCACAACCTGGTGCTGGCTGACGAAATCAACCGTGCGCCTGCCAAGGTGCAATCGGCACTGCTGGAAGCCATGGCCGAGCGCCAGGTCAGCGTCGGGCGCAGCACGTATGAACTGTCGCCGCTGTTTTTAGTGATGGCGACCCAAAACCCCATCGAGCAGGAAGGGACGTACCCGCTGCCCGAAGCTCAGCTCGACCGCTTTCTGATGCACGTCAAGATCGGTTTCCCCGATGCCGCGGTCGAACGGCGCATCCTGCAACAGGCCCGGGGCGAAGCCCTGAACGGCGAAACCAAGCCCGAGCGCCGGGTCAGCCAACAGGCGATATTTGCCGCGCGCAAAGAAATACTCGGCCTGTACATGGCCGACGCGGTGGAGGAATACCTGGTGCAACTGGTCATGGCCACGCGCACCCCGGCCAAATTCGATCCTGAGATGGCCGACTGGATCGCTTACGGCGCCAGCCCGCGCGGTTCTATTGCGCTGGACCGCTGCGCCCGGGCCCATGCGTGGCTGGCCGGGCGAGACTTTGTCAGCCCGGAAGATATACAGGCCGTGCTGTTCGACGTGTTGCGCCATCGCATCATTCTGTCGTTCGAAGCCGAAGCTGCCGGGATTGACCAAGACCGCGTGATTCAACGCATCCTTGATGTCGTGGCAGTCGCCTGACCCCATGCAACCACCGCCGATTGCCCACCCCGGAATACGCGTCAGTCTCGATGAACTGATCGAGATGCGTCATCGCGTGCGTGAAGTGCAGCTGTTTTCAACACCCAGCCAGCGCAGCCCGTTGATCGGCTTGCACCATTCAAAACTGCGCGGCCGCGGTGTCGACTTCGATCAAGTGCGGGTTTATCAGGCCGGCGACGACGTGCGCACCATCGACTGGCGCGTCACCGCCCGCACCCAGGAACCGCACACCAAGCTGTTCCACGAAGAACGTGAGCGGCCGATTTTTATTTTGGTCGAACAAAGCCGTCGGCTGTTTTTTGGCTCGGGGCTGATGTTCAAATCGGTGCTCGCCGCGCAAGCCGCTGCCTTGATCGGCTGGGCAGCCTTGGCCCACAACGACCGGGTCGGCGGATTGGTGTTTGGCGACAACGAACACTACGAGATCAAGCCCCGGCGCAGTAAGCAGAGCCTGCTGCAGCTGCTCAATAGACTGGTGCGGGTCAACCAGTCACTGGACACCGAGATCGCCGCCGACCGTGACGCATTCGGCATCGCCCTGCGCCGTGCCCGGGAAGTGTTGCGTCCCGGCAGCTTTGTATTTGTGATCTGCGACGAGCGAACTATTTCCGATGCTGCCGAGCAACAATTAAGCCTGCTGTCACGGCATTGCGACCTGCTGCTGCTGCCATTGTCGGACCCGCTGGATCACGCCCTGCCTGCGGCGGGCTTGTTGCGATTTGCCGAACGCGGTGCGCGGCTTGAGCTGGACACCTTGAACCCCGACTTACGTCAGGCCTACCGCGCCCAAGGCGAGGCTCGGGTGGCCCGCTGGGAATTGCTCGCGCAAAAACTGCGGGTGTTGTCGATTCCACTGAGTACCAAAAGCGGAATGGTCGAACAACTGCGCGAATACCTCAGCGCCCAGCGTCCCGGAAAAAAACGATGAGCAGCCTGGAGCAACTGCAGCCGCTGATTACGCCACCGGCGATCGACACCTGGCCCCCAGCGCCTGGGTGGTGGGTGGTGCTTTTTCTGCTGCCGTTCGCCGCATGGGGTGTTTGGTGGTTACGCCGCTACTGGCCGGGCAAGCGCTTGATCGTCCGGTCCGAGCAACCCTTGGACCCGCTACGCCTGGCCGCGCTGGAAGAACTCGCGCAGTTGCCCAAACCTTACGATGGCGCGCCAGCAGGCGCATGGTTACAGCAAATCAATGCCCTGCTCAAACGCCTGTGTCGCAACCATTATCCTTACAGCCAAAGCCACACGCTGAACGGTCGCAAGTGGTTGGCCTTTCTGGATAACCGCTGCCCTGCCGCTGGCCTGACGCGCTGGATGATATTAGTCGAAGGCGCTTATAAGCCGGAGTGCAAACTTGATGACAAGGCAATCTCCGGCCTGAATCAGTCGGTGGATACCTGGATCCGCAAACATGTTTGAACTCGCCTGGCCGTGGGTTTTCATCTTGCTGCCATTACCGTGGTTAATGCGCGTCCTGCTGCCTGCTGCCGACAGCGGCGAAGCGGCGCTCAAAGTCAGTTTCCTCAGTGAGCTGGAAGAACTGGCCGGGCGCCGAGCGCGGGTCAATTTACCGGCATGGCGACAGCAGAGCCCGTTCATTTTACTGTGGCTACTGCTGCTGATCGCCGCAGCGCGCCCGCAATGGCTGGGCGAGCCCGTGCCGATTGCCGCCAGTGGTCGCGACTTGCTGGTGGCCGTGGATCTCTCCGGCTCCATGGAGTACCCCGACATGCGCTGGAACGACGAAGACGTCAGCCGGCTGTCACTGGTCAAGCACTTGCTGGGGGATTTTCTGATCAGCCGCTCGGGTGACCGCGTCGGCCTGATTTTATTTGGGAGCCGCGCTTACGTCCAAGCGCCGCTGACCTTCGACCGGCGCACCGTGCGCATTTGGCTGGACGATGCACGTATCGGCATCGCGGGCAAAAACACCGCCATTGGCGACGCCATAGGCTTGGCGATCAAGCGCCTGCGCCAGCGTCCGGCGCAAAGCCGAGTGTTGATCCTGGTCACCGACGGCGCCAATAACGCGGGACAGATCGACCCGATTACCGCCGCACGACTGGCCGCAGGCGAAGGCGTGAAAATTTACACCATAGGTATCGGCGCCGACCCGAACCAGGACGGCTCGCTGGCGATGCTAGGCCTCAGCCCGAGCCTTGACCTGGACGAGCCGAGCCTTAAGGAAATCGCCGACATCACTGGCGGCAAGTACTTCCGCGCCCGTGACGGTCAGCAGTTGCAACAGATCAAGCAAACCCTCGACAAACTCGAACCCGTCGCGCAACAACCCACTCAAGCGCGACCGGCACAGGCGCTTTACCAGTGGCCGCTGGCGGCAGCGCTATTGATGAGCCTGTTATTGGTAATGCGCGAGCGCTGGCCGGACACCTTGTTGCAGCGGTTTTTCAAACGCAAAACCTTCCTGCCTTCCAATGAGCAATGGCGCCAGCGCCTGAAGCGTTTGCGGAGGCGCAGATGATCGCGCTTTGGCCCCATTGGCTTCGTCCCGTTTGGCTGCTGGCATTCCCGTTGCTGGTCTGGCTGCTATGGCAGTTGTGGAACCGACAGCAACGCGCCGGACGCTGGCAGATGATTCTGCCCGAGGCATTCCATGCGGTGCTGCTCGGCGGCGGTAAAGGTCGTTCCGGCAAGATGCAGTGGGTCGTCCTTGGACTCGCCTGGACTCTGGCGGTGCTGGCCTTGCTCGGACCTAGCTGGCAGCGAGTCGAACTCACCAGCCAAAAGCCGGCTGACCCACTGGTGGTGATGCTCGAACTGACCCCCGAAATGCTCGCGACGGACACCCCGCCCACCCGTCTCGAACAAGCGCGGCGCAAACTGCTCGATTTGCTGCAAAGCCGCAGCGACTCACAGACCGCCATCGTCGTATATGCCGGCAGCGCGCACACGCTGGTGCCGTTGTCCGACGATTTGGGCACCAGTCGTAATCTGCTGGATGCGCTCAAGCCATCGATCATGCCCGAGGCCGGACACCGCGCCGATTTGGCCGTGAAAAAAGCCCTGGCCCTGCTCAAGCAAGGCGCTCAAGGCCAAGGCCGGCTGTTGTGGATCGGCTCGTCATTGAGTGAGCAAGAGCGCGAAGGCATTCGCCAGGCATTGAGCCGGGACGCCCCGCCGCTGCTGCTGCTCGGTATCGGGACCGCCGAAGGTGTGCCGGTGGCTCAGGACAAGGGCGGTTTCCTCAAGGATGACCAAGGCGCGATTTTGCTACCGCGTCTCGACGGCCCCAGCCTCAAAGAGTTTGCCGGCCAACTTGACGGACTCTATCGTAAGGCGCGTCTGGACGATTCGGACTTGCGCGGTTTAGGGTTGCTCGACAGTCCGCAACGTTTGCGCAAAAACGGTCAAAACCTGCACTTGGACAGCTGGAATGATCAGGGGCCATGGCTCATTTTGCCGTTATTGCTGCTCGCCGCCTGCGCCGGACGTAAGGGCTGGTTGTTCTGCCTGCTGCCGCTGCTGTTGATGGTGCCGCAGCCGAGCTATGCATTCGAGTTCAACGATCTGTGGCTGCGGCCCGATCAACAGGGCCAGCAATTGCTCGATGAAAGTCGACCGGCCGAGGCTGCCAGGCGTTTCGAAGACAGCCAGTGGCAAGGTGTGGCGCTCTATGAAGCGGGTGACTACGCCAGCGCCGCGCTACGTTTTGCCGAAGGCAACACGGCCGCCGACCACTATAATCGCGGCAATGCCCTGGCCAAGTCCGGCGATCTGGAAGCAGCGCTGGACGCCTATGAGCAGGCGCTGGAGCGCCAACCGGATTTGCAACCAGCACTCACCAACAAGGCACTGGTCGAACAGATATTGGAGCAGCGAAAACAACAGCGCAACGCCGAACCGGACAAACCGGCCGAGCCTAAAACCGAAAACATTGAGCAAACCGCTCAGCCCGGCGCGAGCAGCGCGCCACAGAACCCACAACAACCCCCGCAGCCGTCCGGCGATGACAGCATCACCCGTGATAATGGCTTCAGTAACCCCACGGCGACGTCCAGCGGCAACGATGTTCCAGGCTCGCAATTGGGTAATGAAGACACCACGCGGCCGCCGATAAGACCAACCGACAACACTATCGACGGCGAACGGCGGCAAGCGTTAGAGCAATGGTTACGGCAGATCCCGGACGATCCCGGCGAGCTGTTGCGACGTAAATTCTGGTATGAACAGCAACAACATCAGGAACCGGTTCGATGAGTCGCGTGCACACTGTATTGATCAGCCTCATGCTCGGCTGCATGACCCTGCAGGCTCATGCGGCATCGCTGGTGTCCAGCGTCGACCGGGCGCGGCTGAACGCTGGCGAGACCGTGGAACTGACTCTGGAATCCGACGATCCGACCTTGTTCGGCAAACCAGACCTTAGCTCGCTGGAGGCTAGCTTCACTGTCCAAGGCACGCGTCAGGTCAACCACCTGACGACACTCGACAGCGGTTCTCAGGCCACTACCCGCTGGATCATCACCCTCCTGCCGAAACAGAATGGCACCGTGATCATTCCGCCGTTGCAGTTGGGCGAACTCACCAGCTTACCGATTACGCTGCAAGTGATTCAGGGTGAAAGCCAGGACCCGAGCAGCACCTTGGCGCCGGTTTTTATCGAGGCCAGCCTGGATCAGGGCACTGTGTACGTTCAGGCACAGACTGTGCTCACGCTGCGCATCTATCACTCAGTCTCGTTGTTCGACGACAGCAACCTGACGCCGCTGGTGATTCCGGACGCTCGAATTGAAAAACTCGGCGAAACCCGCACCTATGAAAAGTTGATCAACGGCATCCGTCATGGCGTGATCGAAATGCGCTACGCGATTTACCCTCAGAACAGTGGCGAGCTGCTGATTCCTGCGCAAGTGTTCAGCGCAACCTTGGTGCAGGATGTGCCGAGCCAGGTTCAAAGCCCCGGCCAAAACGCGCAGCCGGCGGTCCCTAAACCGGGCAAATTGATACACGTCAGCTCCACCGAAATCACCTTGTCGGTAAAGGCCAAACCGGCTGATTATCCAGCAGATAGCCCTTGGTTACCGGCCCGCAGCGTGAGTTTGAGTGAAGAATGGAACCCTGAGCCCGATCACAGCCTGGTCGGCGACTCCCTGACGCGCAGCCTGACCATCAAGGCCGAAGGCCTGTCCAGCGCCCAGTTGCCACCGCTGCCGGCCACCAACGTCGGTGGTTTGCGGCGTTATCCCGACCAACCGCAATTGTCCAATCAGGCCAGCGACCGCGGCTTGATCGGCACTCGCGTAGAACGCGAAGCGCTGGTGCCGACCCGCACCGGTGCCATCGATTTACCCGCACTGGACGTGGTGTGGTGGAACACCCACGAAGACCACCTGGAACACAGCAGCCTGCCCGCCCGCACCCTACAGGTCGCGAGCAATCCGGGCCTGTCGGTCGATACGCCAGTGAACACCAATAATGGCCTGGGCCTCGGCGGACCGTTGCTCTGGCCGTGGCAGCTGAGCACCTTCCTGCTGGCGTGCTCGACATTGCTCGGCTTCGGCCTGTGGTGGCGCGCGCGCTGGCAGCCCGCCGAGGCGCGGGTGGTGCAGGCCGGTCCAAGCCCACGCACCGTGCTGGATGAACTGAAACGCGCCAGCCTGGGCAACGATCCACAGGCAACCCGCCAGGCGCTGGACGCGTGGGCACGCCAGCAACCGGAAACCCTGGCCGACATGGCGGCGCGTTTCGTGCCATTGTCCGACGCCCTCGACGGTCTTAACGGCGCGCTGTACAGCGAAACCGCCCACGACTGGCAAGGCGAAGACCTGTGGAGCGCGGTGCGCACATTGCCTGCCAGCGAGCGCGCCCTAGACCCCGCGACCGACACCAGCCTGCCACCGCTGTATCCGAAATAACGGCTAATGGGCCTGGCACTGATCACTGTGGGACCGAATTCATTCGGGAAATAAACAACGCGGTGTATCGGACATACCGCGTCGTCCGCTTCCCGAATGAATTCGGTCCTACAAGGAACCCAGGTGATGCACAGATTTATGTGCATCACTCTTCAACGCTACACAAGGACCTAAAATGCGTCTGTTTCACACCTCCGATTGGCACCTCGGGCAAAACCTCCACGGTCAAGAGCGTGACTTCGAGCACGGCTGTTTTCTGAGTTGGTTGCTTGGCCGTATCGCCGAGCGCGAACCTGACGTGCTGTTGATCGCAGGAGATATCTTCGACACCGTCAACCCGCCGGTCAAAGCCCAGGAGCGCCTCTACGAATTCATCGTCAGCGCCCACGAACAGCAACCGTTGCTCACCATCGTAATGATCGCGGGCAACCACGACTCCGGTTCGCGCATCGAACTGCCCGCACCACTGATGCGGCGGTTACGCACCCACGCACTGGGCCGTGTGTTATGGCTCGACGACGGACAACTGGACGCCGAACGCCTGTTGCTGCCGCTCCCCGACAAAACCGGGGCAATCGGCGCTTGGTGCCTGGCCCTGCCCTTCTTGCGTCCGGCCGAAGTCACCGGCGCCACATTGGGTGACGATTATCTGCGCGGGATTGGCCGCGTGCATGAACTGCTGATCGACGCCGCCAACCTCAAGCGCTCGCCGGGACAAGCCCTGATCGCCATCAGCCACGCGCACATGGCCGGCGGCTCGGTGTCCGAAGACTCCGAACGCAGCTTGATCATCGGTAACGCCGAAGCGCTGCCGGCCAGCCTGTTTGGCCCGAGCATCACCTACGTCGCACTGGGCCATTTGCACAAGCCGCAGAAGGTCAACGGTGAGGATCGCATTCGCTACAGCGGCTCACCGATCCCGCTGTCATTTTCGGAAATCGGCTACCAACATCAAATTCTCGAAATCAACTGCGAAGGCGAGCAACTGCTCAGTGTCGAACCGACGCTGATTCCGCGCGCGGTCAATCTGCAACGCATTGGCCCGGCACCGTTAGCCGAGTTGCTGCTGCAACTGGAGTCCTTGCCCAATATCGACTTGCTGGCGGACATAGAACGTCAACCGTGGCTAGAAGTGCGGGTACGCCTGGATGAACCGCAACCCGACCTGCGTCATCAGATCGAAACCGCGCTGCAAGGCAAGGCCGTGCGCTTGGTGCGAATCGGCGCAGAGTACGCTGGCAAAGGCAGTGTCGAAGGCGATGAAGGCAGCGCAGGTCTGATCAATCTCGATCAACTCAGCCCACAAGACTTGTTCAGCCGTGCCTGGCTGGACAACTACGGCAGCGAGGTCGACGAGCAAACCCTCAAGGACTTCGCCACGCTGTTGCAAGACGTCCAATTGGAGAGCGAGCAGCCATGAAAATTCTCGCCATCCGCCTGAAAAACCTCGCCTCGCTGGCCGGCCCGTTTGAGCTGGACTTCACCGCCGAACCTTTGGCCAGCGCCGGTTTATTCGCCATCACCGGGCCGACCGGTGCCGGTAAAAGTACGCTGCTCGACGCCCTGTGTTTGGCATTGTTCGGCGCCATTCCGCGACTGAGCAATGTCGGCCAATCAAAAGTGCCGGAAATCGACGGCGACATCAGCACCAACGACCCGCGCACCTTGTTGCGGCGTGGCACGGGCAGCGGTTTTGCCGAAGTGGATTTCGTCGGCATCGACAACCGCCGTTACCGCGCTCGCTGGGAAACCAACCGTGCCCGGGACAATGCCAGTAAAAAGCTCCAGGCCAGCCGCCAGACCTTGATCGATCTGGACAGCGAACAGGTGCTCAGCAGCCAGAACAAAACCGAATACAAAACCCTGCTCGAAGCGCGCCTGGGCCTGAACTTCGAGCAGTTCACACGTGCCGTAATGTTGGCGCAAAGTGAGTTCAGCGCGTTCCTCAAGGCCGATGACAAAGAGCGCAGCGAACTGCTGGAAAAGCTCACGGATACTGCGATCTACAGCCAGCTGGGCCGACGCGCCTACAGCAAAAGCAAAGAAGCAGAAAAAGTCCACGATGACCTCAAAGCCCTGGCCATTGGGGTTACGCCGCTGGAACCGGAGGCACGCGCAGACCTCGACAAACGCTTCGATGACGCCCAGCAGCAACTGAAAACCCAGCAGGCACACTTCAAGCAGCTGGAGCTCCAGCAACAATGGCTCACGTTGCTGGTTCAACTGCAAAGCGAGCAGCAGAGCGCCGCTGAGCAGTTGCAGCAAGACCAATTGCGCTGGGAAGGTCAGAGCGTCGAACGGCTGAACTTGTCGCGACTGGAAAACCTCGCGCCGCAACGTCATCAGTTTGCCCGCCAGACAGAGCTCACTACTCAACTCAGCCCCTTGGCGGCGAAGATTCAACAGCACGTGGTGCAACAGACCGCGCTGGACGCTCAGCTGCAACAGCTTGAAAAAACCCGCCTTGATACTCAGTCCGACGCGCTTAACGCGCAGCAGCAACTGACCGACGCCAAACCACGGCTACAGCAGTCTTTCGATATTCAAAGCACGGTTGCCCGGCTGATTCACGAACTGAGCCAAGCTACCGATCTCAAGCTTCAGGCCGAGCAGCAAAGCGCTCAGGGCAAAAACACCTTACAAGGACTGCTTGAGCAACAACGGCTGGTGGCTGAACGCTTGGAGCGAATTTCCTTGCAGCTTGAACAAAGCGCCGGGTTAGCGCCGCTCAGCGAAGCATGGAATGCGTACCGCGACCGATTGAAACAGCTGCTGCTAACGGGTAACCGCTGGAATCAGGGCCAAGCCGAACTGCCCCAGCTTGAGCAGCGTGCCGCCAGCGCCAGTCAGCAACTCACCGAACAGCGCGGCGCCCTTGAGTTGCTGTATCGCGAAGCCGGTGCGGAAGCCCATGCGGTTGGCGAGCAGGTTCAGATTCTCGGTAGCCTGTTGCAAGACAACCGTAAACAACAACGCGCCTTTGAAGACCTCTCGCGGCTTTGGGCCAGTCAGCAGCAGCTCGACCAGCGCACGCTGGAGCTGACGCAGAAACTGCAGGACGCCCAGCAACAGCGCGAACAGCTCAATCGCGAAGGCCTGCAGGCAAAAAATGAACTGACCGTTGCCGAGCAAATCCTGACCGTGAC
Source organism: Pseudomonas sp. (assembly GCF_026224925.1). GTDB lineage: Bacteria > Pseudomonadota > Gammaproteobacteria > Pseudomonadales > Pseudomonadaceae > Aquipseudomonas. Next base: position 20,251 of record NZ_JAMFRV010000330.1, read on the forward strand.
TCGGCAGTTGCTGGAGCGTCAGCGTATTGCCCGCAGCGCCAGTGTCGAAGAGTTGCGCGCACAACTGCAAAACGATCAACCGTGCCCAGTGTGCGGCAGCAACGAACACCCGTATCACCAGCCCGAAGCGCTGTTGCAAAGCTTGACCCAGCATGACGAAAACGAAGAGTCCACGGCACTGAAGGCCGTCGACACGCTGAAAGAAAAGCTGGTTGATCTACGCGCCACCGTTGCGGGCTTGATCGCACAGCAGAAAGAATTCCTGCAGCAGCAAGAGCAACTGACGACACAGCAGCAGGCATTGGCGCCGAGCCTTGAAGCACATCCGCTCTGCGCCCGATTACTGGAACAGGATTCGGCCAAACGTGACACATGGCTCACTCAGCACCTGACCCAGTTGGCGCAAAACATTGCCCAGGACGAGCAGCGTCAGAACGCCCTGCTCACCCTGCAAAAAGAGGCCGCTCGCCTGCAACAGCAACTGCAGGTCGCCACCGATGCGAGTCAGTTGGCGACGCAGCAATTGGCCGACCAGCATCGTCAGTTGGCCGCCGACCAGGCACGACTGGAAGAAGAACTCGGCGCTTTTGCCCCGCTACTGCCCGGCGAAACCCTCGATGGCTTGCGCACCCACGCGGCAACCACGGTCATGCAACTGGAGCAGCAAGTCACCCAGCGTCTGGACCAGTTGGAGCAGCAACGAGACGAACAGCTGGAACAACGCGAGCGCCAGCAAAAGATCGAACTGGAACAGTCTCAGCAAACCACTCGGGTCCAGGCCCAGGAACAGTTGCAACAACGCTGCGTGGCCCTCGCCGAACAACAACAGGTCAGCCAACAACAGCTCAGTGAATTGCTCGGCACACACCGCAGCGCCGAGCACTGGCAGCAACATCTGGAACACGCCGTCGAGCACACGCGGCACGCCGAAAACACAGCGGGCCAAGCGTTGCAGGACGCACGCAACCTGCTGACCCAGCTCAGCGCCGAACTCAAGGCTGAGCAAGAACGCCTGAGCGGCATCGAGCTGGAACACCGCGAACTGAGCCATAAAATCGCCGACTGGCGCAGCCGTCATCCGGAGCTGGACGACAGCGGCCTGGCACAGTTGCTCAGCGTGGACGACCAACAGGTCAATCAATTACGGCAACAGCTGCAACACAGCGAGAAAGCCGTAGAACAAGCCAAGGTTCTATTGCACGAACGCGAACAGCGTCTGCATGCCCATCAAGCGCAGCACAGCGAAACATTGGATGCGGAGCAATTGAACAGCGCACTGGCGGAACTGCACACGCAATCGGCCGCCAGTGAACAGTTGTGTGCCGAGTTGCGTGCGCAGCAGGCTGACGACCAACGGCGCCAGGACGCCAATCAGGCGCTGGCCCAGCAGATCGCCGAGGCTTACGCGCAGTATCAGCGCTGGGCGAGGCTGGCCGCGTTGATCGGCTCAGCGGAAGGTGACAAGTTCCGCAAGATCGCACAGGCGTATAATCTCGACCTGCTGGTGCACCACGCCAATGCGCAGTTGCGCCAACTGGTACGCCGTTATCGCCTGAAACGCGGCGGCAGCATGCTTGGCTTACTGGTGATGGACACTGAAATGGGCGACGAACTGCGCTCGGTGCATTCGTTGTCCGGTGGCGAAACGTTCCTGGTGTCGCTGGCGCTGGCCCTTGGTTTGGCATCCATGGCGTCGAGCACATTGAAAATTGAATCACTGTTTATTGACGAAGGCTTCGGCAGCCTCGATCCGGAATCGCTGCAACTGGCCATGGACGCCTTGGACGGTTTGCAAGCACAAGGTCGCAAAGTCGGGGTGATTTCCCACGTGCAAGAGATGCACGAGCGGATTCCGGTGCAGATTCAGGTAAGGCGCCAAGGTAACGGCCTCAGTACGATCGAGGTCAGCAAGTAATCAGACCGCTGCATTGCCGAACCCAGACTAGATTTTTTGTGTCGTACAAAACCGGTAAACGGAATTTCTGTGCGACCCTACACACCCACGGCGCGCCCTGTCGCGCCACGCTCAACGAAAAAGGTAGAACCCATGACCAATCCAGTAGTTTTTTTCGACATCACCGCTAACGACGAGCCTATGGGCCGCATCGTGATGGAACTGTTCGAAGACGTGGTTCCAAAAACCGCCGAAAACTTCCGCGCCCTGTGCACCGGCGAGAAAGAAGGCCTGAGCTACAAAGGCTCTTCGTTCCACCGCGTGATCACTGACTTCATGCTGCAAGGTGGCGACTTCACTAACCACAACGGCACCGGCGGCAAGTCGATCTACGGCGAAAAATTCAAGGATGAGAACTTCACCCTGAAGCACACCGCACCCGGCGACCTGTCCATGGCCAACGCTGGCCCGAACACCAACGGCAGCCAGTTCTTCATCACGACCATCGTCACCAGCTGGCTGGATGGCAAACACGTAGTGTTCGGTAAAGTGACCGAAGGCCTGGACGTGGTTAAAGCCATCGAAGCACTGGGATCGCAATCCGGTAAAACCAGCAAAAAAGTGGTCATCGCTGACTGCGGTCAACTGACTGAAGCAGCCTAAGTGACTCCGTCGGTGGTTGCGCTGAACACGGCAACGCCGACGCTCTACTCTTTCCGCCGCTGCCCCTACGCCATGCGCGCTCGCATGGCAGTGCTGTACTCGGGGCGTGCGGTGGAGACAGTTGAAGTCAGCCTGAAAGACAAACCTGCACACATGCTCGCCTGTTCACCCAAAGGCACGGTGCCGGTGCTGATTTGCGACACAGGCGTGATCGATGAAAGCCTGGAGATCATGCGCTGGGCGTTGACCTATAACGACCCGGATGATTGGCTATTGGCGTTGGATGATTCGGCTCAGCATCAGATCGCCGAACTGATCGACGAAAACGACAAAGTCTTCAAGAAGCATCTGGACCGTTACAAATACGCAACTCGCCACCCCGAACATTCGCAGGAACACTACCGTGATCTCGGCGCGGTGTTTTTGCTCGCACTTGAAACACGCTTGTTGCAGCACGACTTCTTAGTGGCCGAACATATAACATTGGCCGATATCGCCTTGGCGCCGTTCGTGCGGCAGTTTTGCACTGTTGATCCGCAATGGTTTTGGCAGAGTCCTTATCCAAGATTACGTCAGTGGCTGGAGCGGTTTCTCGCATCCGAATTATTTATATGCGTAATGGCCAAACCTCTTTAGGCGCTGCAGTTACTCAACATGTAACTGTAAACGGCCCCAACTCAAACAACCGGTACTTGCTGGGTGGATTTCCAGCCATCAACTTTTGCGAGGCGGCCATTTCAATGGCATGGGTTATTTCATGCTTGGCTTCGATGCTTCTTGCCAGACCGCCTGAGGACGCTTGGCCTAAACCGATCAATGAAAACCCATTAGTGATGACTGCAAAAAAAGCAATCACCCATAATTGTGTGCCTTTCACGATGCACGCCCCTGCACATCAGCCGCAGAGCGCTGGGTATCAACGACAGGCGTATTGAGGGCCGCGTTGATCGCGTGAATGGAAGCTGCGTTCATGCTGGTAACGGTGACCACTGCGATGAAAACAACGTAAAGAGCAATGGCGACGTAAGCGCCCTGTTTGATTGAGTGAAGGATTGCAGTGGTCATCTGGTGTAACTCCGTGGGCACGTTTCAGGCCGACAGAATCAACTAAACAAACCTTATCGAAAAGTGACATAAATCCATAGTGAACATCAGTTGCGTTAATCATTGAAAACGGTAATTAACGCAATAGAAAATACCCACAAGACCAACATCTACAGGACCGAATCCATTCGCGAAGGATGTTCAAATCGGAGGAAAAACATAAAAAAAAGCAGACGAATCCATTCCCCGTTATCGGTATTATCGTTAACGGGGAATGGATTCATTTGGTAGCGCGCGATTTCATTGTTGAATCTTGTGATCCAGTGCCGCGTAGAAGTTGGCGCTTTGTTGCAGATATTTGGTGGTGTAG
>NZ_JAMFRV010000331.1 GCF_026224925.1 Pseudomonas sp.
CATCGGCATGAGTATTTCCAGATCCAGATCAACCTGGGCGGCGATACCGTGCAGCACATTGGTGGCGCCATTCGGGCATTTGCGCGCAATACACTCGCGTTTATCCTGCCCCACCGTTTGCACGTGATTCCCCATCCCGACGATGGCAGTTTCGTTCTGATCAACTTCGCTCAAGAGTTTTTCCTGCAGCACCTGCCGTGCGATCCCATGGACCTGGAGGATGTTTCTCTGGCCGAAGCGCCGGAGTTGGCGCCGTTCCGCTTCCAGGAACACATTGATTTCGTGCTAGAGGATGCGGACTTCGCCGAAATCGAAGGGCTGCTGCAAAAAATGCGTGAACTCGATCAGAATCGCCAACTGGGCACCGGTTTGATGCTCAAGGGCTATTTGCTGCAATTGATCGGTAAGGTCTGCAATGTGTACGAGCCGCAGTTGTTGGCGTTGTCTGCCAGCAAGGCCGAGAAAAGAGGTCGCCGTGACGCCCTGGGGCGTGTATCGAGCTATATTCGCGAACACATCGCCGACCCCGACATGACCCTTAAAGACGCCGCCGCTGCAGCCTTTCTATCGCCTAACTACCTGACCCACTTGTTGCGCAAAGAGACCGGCAGCACCTTTTCAGAATTGGTACTGGAACGCCGCATGCGCTTGGCGCGAACCCATCTGATTAACACCACCAAACCCGTCAGCCACATCGCCGAAGTGTGTGGGTTTGCTGATGAAGCCTACTTTTCGCGACGTTTTCGCAAGGCCAATGGATTGCCGCCTGGGCAGTTTCGGCGACAGCATCGGGAAGGTTAAGGTTAGGATTGCGTAACAAATACTTATCTCAGGAGAGAATCAATGGGTAATCAGAACGCTGTCCATGTTGCATTAGTCGGTGACTTCGACCCAAGCGTGACTGCGCATCAAGCGATCCCCTTTGCGCTGAACTTGGCTGCCGAAGTCGAAGGGCTGGCGATTAGCTTTGATTGGCTGCCGACACCGAGCGCCCATGACAACACCGCATTGGGTCGCTTCGACGGCATATGGTGCGTGCCGGCAAGTCCTTATCAAAACACCGACGGTGCGTTGAACGCCATTCGTTATGCGCGGGAACATCAGGTGCCGTTCCTTGGCACATGCGGTGGGTTTCAGCACGCCTTGATTGAGTACGCACGGAATGTGTTGGGTTGGGCGGACGCTGAACATGCCGAAACTGCGCCGGATGCACCGCGAGCGGTCATTACCCCACTGAGCTGCGCACTGGTAGAAAAGGCTGATTTGATTGAGCTGGTCTCCGGCTCGAAGATCGCCCAGGCCTATGGCGTGCGCCAAGCTACTCAGACTTACCACTGCCGATATGGCCTAAATACCGACCTTGTTAATGAGCTACTTGCGGGGCCGTTGGCAGCGACGGGGCATGATCAGACCGGTGATGTCCGTGTGGTCGAACTAGCAGGGCATCCGTTTTTTGTAGCCACATTATTCCAACCGGAGCGGGCTGCGTTGACAGGCGAGACGCCGCCAATAGTGGCCGCGTTTGTTCGGGCATGTGCAGTTTATGGGCTGCTCGGAAAGTCTCGGTGCTAGACCTGACTCCTTCGCGAATGAATTCGCTGGATTTTCGATCACCTCAAACTTGCGTCATTGTAGAACAGGAACAAGAAACGCCATGAACAGCACGTCCAGCAACGCTCGCGCCCCTGTGTTACTCAGCGGCGGGTTTGTAGTGCCCGAGCAAGTGCTTTGTCACGCCACCAGCCTGCGCAAGGCTACCCGGCGTATCTCACAGATGTATGACGCGGTCTTGGCGCCTTGTGGATTGCGCTCAACGCAGCGTTCGATCTTGATGCAGATAGCCCGCAGCCAAGTGCCCTCTATGAGTGAGTTGGCAACCGCGCTGGTGATTGATCGTTCAGCGCTGGCGCACAATCTCAAGCCCCTGGAGCGTGACGGGTTTGTCTCAGTGGAAATCGACCCCAACGACCGACGCAGCCGCTTGGTCAAATTGACGGTGATGGGGGAGAGGAAGTTGATCGAATCGCAGGCGTATTGGGAAAAAGCGCAGGAATGTTTCGAATCGGTAGTGGGCGCCGAACACGCAAGTGAGCTGCGTGCATCGCTGACTTACATAGCGTCGAGCGAATACGTCGAAGCCACTGCAGCGACTCACGGCTAAACCGCTTTGTGCACCACCGAAGGGGCAACCACCACAGCCGCTTCCCGTGCAGCCTTGGCCCTGCCGGCCTGCACGATGTACACCCCGGCGAGGATCGCGGCGACGGCCAACAGGTCCATGGGATGCACTGGCTCCTGGACCACGAAAAAGCCGATCAACAACGCTACGACTGGCGGGATATAGGTCACCGATGACGCCGCTAAGGCACCCAGCCGCTGAACGATGAAGTAGTAAATAATGTAAGCGACACCGGTGCCCAGCAAACCAAGCCCCAGAGATACGCCGAGAAAGGCGCGTTGGTCGTCCAGCAGGCGACTCACGCCGTGTAGATCGGTGAATGCCGCGATTACGATCAGCGCCAAACCGATTTGGTAGGTCGACAACGCCACGGCTGAGATTCCCAGCGGGGATACAAAGCGTTTGGCGTACACAAACGAACAACCAACACTGAGTGAACCGGCGATCATATACAGCACGCCTTCCAGGGAGATGCCGCCAGCACCCGCGGCCCATGGGCGGGCAATCAGCAATACGCCGACAAACCCCAGAGCTATGCCCATGCCTACGCGACGAGTCAGCGGCTCTTGGCGTAGAAACAGGAACGCGCAAATGAAGGTGAACAGCGGGATGGCCCCGCTCAACATCCCGGCCACGCTGGACAGGAGCATCGACGTGCCTTTGGCGAAGGCGTAGTAATAGATGTCAGTCGCCAACAACGCCATCACCAGAAAATGGTGTGCATGGCGCAGGTGGCTCCAGCGCAAAGCACGGGTTGCTAACGCAAAAACAAGAATCGGCAAGAAACCAAAAAGAACCCGCAGCAGCACGATCTGCGAGGGTGTAATCAAAGCAGCTGCCCACTTCATGTAGATAAAGTTGGTGCCCCAGATTACGCCGAGTAAGGCAAAGGCTGCGTAGGCTATGTGCTTCATGGGGGCGGCCTTTTCAGGTGAGTTGGATGAGCGGCGAAAAACCGATTGTGCTCGCGCGCTTGCCTAGGCTACAAATCATCATCTGTGCTCAATGGAATAGAAAATCTTCACCATGAAAAGCTCACCTCCGCTGAAGTCGCTTGTTTACTTCGACGCTGCCATGCGCCTCAATAGTTTTTCTCTGGCTGCCAGCGAGCTATTCGTCACGCCCGGTGCCGTGGGCCAACAGATTCGTAATCTTGAACAATGGCTGGGTGTGGCGTTGTTCACCCGGCAAATTCGCCAGGTACGGCCCACCGAAGATGGATTAGCGTATTGGGCGCGGATCCAGCCGGCACTGGTGCAAATCAACGATGCCAGCCAAACCCTGCGCGACCGCCAAAGCAGCAGCGTATGGCTAACCATGCCCCCAGGCGTGGCGGCGAAATGGTTCGCGCGTCGCATGTCCGGTTTCCTGCAGAGCCACCCGCACATTGCGTTGCACCTGAGTTCGTCGGTTGCCCTGGTAGATTTTGCCAACGAGCGGGTGGATCTGGCGATTCGGCACTTCGATGGACGCGCGCCGGAACTCGAAACGCATTTGCTCTATCAGGACGAAGCCCGGCTGTATTGCAGCCCGCGCTATGCGGCCCGTTTCGGTTTGAAAACCCCGGAAGATTTACGTCAGACGACCTTGTTGCACAGTACGCTGCACCCGCATTGGCCAGAGTGGCTGGCACGCTTTAGTGGAATATCAGTAGGGCAGGTGGCGCAGATGGCCGGGATTCATTTTGATCAGTCGCTGATGGCCATCGAGGCCGCGCGGCATGACCAAGGCGTGATATTAACCAGCCCGATGTTGACCGAAGAAGAAGTGAGCAGTGGTGCGTTGATCGAGCCCTTCAGCCAGCGATTGCCGCTGGCCAAAGGATTCTATGTGGTTCAACCCAAGCTTTCGATTCCGCGCCCGGCAGTGCAGGCGCTGAAGCAATGGTTGATTGCCGAAGCAGCGACGCCACCTGCATAACGTCGCCCGCAACACGTTACGGCATGACCGGCGGCAGGTAGGTCAGCGTGGTGCCGAGCAGCCACAGCAGGAACAGCACCAGCGGGGTGTGGATCAGGAATTGTACGAAGGAGAAACCGATCAAGTCCCGCGCCTTCAAGCCGAGTACGCCTAGCAGCGGCAGCATGTAAAACGGGTTGATCAGGTTCGGCAACGCTTCTGCCGCGTTGTAGATCTGCACCGCCCAGCCCAAATGGAACTTCAAATCATTGGCGACTTGCATCACGTAAGGCGCTTCAATGATCCACTTGCCGCCACCCGACGGGATGAAGAAGCCCAGCACCGCCGAATAAATACCCATCAGCAGCGCATAAGTGTCGTGGGAGGCGATCTGGGTGAAAAAAGTCGAGATGTGGTGCGCCAAGGTTTGTGCATCAGTGCCTTTAACCGTGGTCATCAGCGCTGCGATCGAACCGTACAGCGGGAACTGGATCAACACGCCGGTGGTGGTCGGTACC
>NZ_JAMFRV010000332.1 GCF_026224925.1 Pseudomonas sp.
CAGTTGGTCAGAAAGGACGTGCAGGTTGGCAAAGATGACAAGCGCCCGGCGAACACTTGGGTTTTCACGAAAATTAAAAACTATTAACGGGTCTGGGGTTGCGACGCATTCGCGTCGGTTCTCGGCCCAGAGCGTGTCAAAACGCTGAGTCACCGGGAATTAGCGAAACCTGTCTTGCCGCAGGTTGCGACTTTTCGATTGCGGCGATCCGAGCGTGAAATCACAGTCGAAGTATTGCGAAGGCGCGGCACCTCCCAACAGGCCTCACGCCCGCATCGCTGTCATCAACGCTTCTGAACCGAGTAGCTTGATCACTCGCTTCATGTTGTACGCAAGCACGTGCAAGCTCATTTCCGTGCTCACGCGCTCGATGGTCCGTGTCAGGAAATGAGTGGCGCCCATCCATGCCTTGATCGTCCCAAACGGATGCTCGACAGTCTGTCGCCGGATGCGCATCATTTCAGGGGCATGATCAAGTCGCGCCTGCATCCCGTCAAGAACAGCTTCGTGTTCCCAGCGTGCCACGCGACGTTGAGGGCCTGGAGTGCAGTCCGCTTTTAGCGAACATTGCTGGCAGTTCGAACTCCAGTACTTACTGATCTTCAGACCGCGCTCTACAGTTGAGAATCGCCAGATTAGCCGCTGGCCCGCCGGGCACCGATATTCGTTCGTCTGTGCGTGGTAAATGAAGTCATCCTTGCCGAAGCGGCCATTAGCCGTTGCGCTCGATGTCACCGGCTTCGGAACGAACACGCTTATTCCGGCCTCATGGCATGCCAGTATCTCCTCGCTCTTGTAGTAACCCCGATCCGCAACTGCAGTGAGCTTGTCCACGGCCATCTCTGTACGGGCAAGCTTCGCCATTGAGGTTAACTGATCACGATCGATGCCATCATTGGTAACGACGTGCGCGACGATCAGGTGGTGCTTCGTGTCAACCGCGGTCTGCACGTTGTAGCCGACGACCCCCGTTCCTCGTGTCTTCATCGAACGAGCATCTGGATCCGTAAGCGATACCTGTTTGTCGGGTGCTGCGTTGAGTTGAACCTCGATCTCCTTGAGGCCTCGCATCTGCTCCTTCAAGGCCGCAATCTTGTCTTGCAGTCGCTCCGTGCGGACCTTTGCGATTGCAGGCTCCTGACGATCCGCTGTGTCCATCGCCTCGAGATAGCGAGCGATACTTGACTCGATGTCGCGCATGCGTCGCTCAAGCTTCGCGCTCGTGAAGTTGCGGTCACGGTGGTTCACCGCCTTGAACTTGCTGCCGTCAATCGCAACGATCGCTTCGGCGAAGAGCTCCAGACGCTGGCACAGCACGACGAACTGACGGCAGACGCTACGGATCGCTTTGCCGTTGTCTTTACGGAACCGCGCAATGGTCTTGAAGTCCGGTGCCAGGCGGCCCGTGAGCCACATCAGTTCGACGTTGCGCTGGGCCTCGCGTTCAAGGCGGCGGCTCGACTGAATACGGTTCAGGTAACCGTAGATATAGATCTTGAGCATCACCTCGGGGTGATACGACGGCCGACCAGTCAACGCTGGTTCGGCGCCTTCAAACCCAAGCTTATGAAGATCAAGCTCATCAACAAAGACATCAACTACGCGCACGGGATTTGTGTCGGTCACGTAGTCATCGAGCGCTTCAGGGAGGAGAAAGCTTTGCGTACGATTGTCGCCTTGAATGAACCGCTTCATCTTGCTCATCCCTCGCTATCGGATGGCAAATCTTAGCGCTCCAAAAAGCGTTTTGACACAGTCTGGGCCAGGAACGGTCATAGGAGGTTGAGCCATGAATGTCTTATTTCGGACGGAAAGCGGCCCTATATGTCAAAGCGGTTTGAACAAGGTAAAGGGGTATACGTGAACGACCGAGCATTTAGCTCTCTGAAATTGCATGCCCCCAATGGGGGCACAGGCGGGCACAATTAGAAACGCAACCACGACTATTCTGGGGCTGTCCTTGATCTAATCACGTCCCCAGAAGAAGGCATAGCAGTGGCAGATGCATCTCTGAATCTTTCGTCAAAATGACTTAACAGCATTTCTATGAATCTGCCGTGATATACCCCGTAATCCACCCGAGAAATAACCTTCCCTTTTGGTGGAACAGTGTTAAATACCAATCTACTCTCTTCAATTTTCGCCCTAAACCACGCGTGATATTTCCACTGCTCCGCAGTGTGGCTGAAGTCACCTTGACCATCACAAGACCATGTGACTATTTTGGAGTCGGCAATAGCTTGCTTTATTTCAGAAAGTAAGCTTTTAGGATTGGCGGTATTAACAATAATAGCCATCACGAGTCCTTTTTTTCTATCTGGGAGGGCTGTTCCTTTTCAGCTTCATCCGGAAAATCGGTTTCCGATTTTTCTTCTGGATAAATTTCCTTCTCCCTAAAACCACTCTCAGTGTCAGCGTCGGCACCAAAATTTTTTTCCACAGATACAGGTGCCACGGTTTTCGGCTCATCAGAAAATTCGGCGGCAACCCTTGCGAGTTCAAAATCCTGCAATAGCTTAATTTCACTGATAGATGCTGACTGGTCGGACGCACCAAGATATGTAGGAGCCATTAAAAGAAACTGCTCCTGAGTGTACATCCAAAATTTCTCCCCGGACGCACGCTGTATGTCCCGAATAAGTGCGAAATGTGGTCCAACTGGTTTTTCATCGTTGCCAAGTTTGGCAGTTCGCCACCAATTCCCTTGCATATCGCCGGTTACGAATACGAGAGGCTTCCTCACAGCCTCAGCGTGCTTAACAAGCTGAAACCACACGCGACCGTCTCCTCGATGGGGGTTTTTTTCCAGCGAAGCCATAGCCGCAGATGTAGGGGCAACGCTGCATGGAGCGTCGTTCTGAAGAATACGCTCTTCCACCAACTTGTTAAGTGCAGCGTTCCCGTCGTCCGTGTAGCTCGGCTCACTTGATCCGGCAAACAAGGAATTTAGTTCGCTTAAAATCGGATCATCGTTGAACAAAAAATTCAACTGATTTTCTTCTTGTGATTGCTCAACTCTTTCAATTTGTGCTTTTACGCATTCTTGCAAAGCCTGGGCGATATCTGCAATTGGTATGCAAGGATGGCGAGAAAATTCTTTGCCGAATTCTCTCGGAATCTTCTGAAGGTCACGCTTTACCGCGGCAAAGGCATTCACCTGTTTTGCTATCTCATATTCAGCATGTTTAAAGAACTCTGCACCTACCTGATTCGGCAAAAACAACCGACCTTTAAGTAAGTTAAAAACCTCTCTCAGCTGAATGCTCGTATTGGCACTTACTCGATATAAATTTAATAGTACGTTTGTATCAAATACAAATACAGCCTCACCCCAAAGCGCCTTCGTCTCCTCTTCCGTGGGGCGAAAATATTCAAAAAAATGATCCCGCACGAATATCCCCTGTAGTGTGTTTTGCTGCAGTGCAAATCGATCGAATTGCAGATCATTCAGATCTTCCAGGCATCACTATTGTATATGCAATATACAATACAAGCCCGTGGTGCGATATTTCAAAAAAGAGCCAAATCTTTGGCAGACTGCGTATTGTAGGTCGGAGGGCAATGGAGTCAAGTGCGCAAAAGTGAGATGTGCGCCGAACTCGTGGATGACAAGTGCCTGGTCTTGGCGACTCGCGATCCGAGGGATGGATCCGAGCGCTATTCGTTCATCGAGTCGAGCGACTGATTTGCATGAACAACGGCCGTCTGCGGGTGCGTTAAGATTGACCGCTCCGGGTCGACTACTGCTCTCGACATCCAGCAGTAACCGGCCAACTGCGGACAGTCGAAATTGGGCTTGGAAATTCAGCCAAAGAGTTGGGCGGCTGGCTTCTCGCCTCTATCGAAAATAGACTGCAACATCAGGTAACTGAACCGAATAAGGATATCAAGGATGAATGTAACCTTCTGCCCTCAAGCGTTGGAATGGGGCGATGTAGCTACTTGGGCCGGAGCCGTAGCGTCGTCAGTAGCGGTGGGAATTGCTCTCTGGTTGGGAGCCAGAGACATCATTGCCAGGCGAGCAGAGGAAAAGCGGCTGACCAGGATTCTCTCGATTTTGCTTGCGCCAAGGATCGCTAACGCACAAAATCATTTAATACTGGTGACAAAATGTGGGCGGCATGTGCAAGTCTGGGCTAACGCCGATGTTGCCGCGCGTGCAGAGTTTTTGAATTTAGTTAAGACTTGTCCCATTAACCTTTTGGCCCCTCAATTTTATGAGAAAGCGCCTTCGATATTTCAGGAGGGGTCGGCCTCTCTTGCTAGAGCACATGGATTGCTAAGCTCTGCGATGTATATGGCAAGTAGCATTGAGAACCGGGCCATCGAAGCTGGCACAGCACAGCAAATCGCCATCAACATCATTATCACAACGGTTGCAAACGCGAGTATCCATTTGGATTTTGTGAACGGATTATCGAAAAAATTGAGCGGACCGAAAAGTGGGCAGCCTTGGCGTGATGAGAAGGCAGTCACCATCCCGCTAGAAGCTACTCAAAATGGATAAGAGATGCAGCCTATAAGTTGCACGAGTAGTGAAGAATAGATAAGCCAATGACGCATGCGGAGACCGGTTGTTTAGAGCAGGCTCTCAAAGCTGCTCTAACTGCTGACGCCACTCATTCCGCAAAATACCATAGTAGACAGAATCATATGGTCGGCCGCTTGCGGCCGGCCATGCCTCTCTAAAACACCCCTCTTTGATATAACCGCAGCGCTCGAAGACCTTTTGCATGGCACGATTGTCGTCCCGAGTATTACCCGCAAGCCGATTGAGCTGCGGATACCGGTTAAACAGCAGATTGGTCAGCCAACGTACGGTGAATTGCCCTAGCCCCCTGCCACGCATGCTCTCGACGAGACGTAAATCGAACATGGGATTACCTTCGTCAATGTCGTTCAAGTCCATCAACCGCACCAGACCAATCTTGCGCTGGTCGTCAACGATCCAATAGCTTTCCTGATCCGGGCCTCTAAAATGCCCGCGGTCAATCATCCCAAGCGCTTGGTCACGGCTCATTTCGGTGCAAACATGGAATGGCCATGGCTGTTCTGCCAGCCAGTCGGCAAGTTGATCGCGCTCTTCGGGCAGCGAGACGATTTCATAGCTAATTTTCTGCATATTCGATTTGGTAGTTGCTGCTATCCAGCAAACTTCGCGATGGCGATTTCGCGGTTCTATGCCGAGCCAATAAATGCAAGGCTTAGGGCAGTATCGCTGCGACCGCGAAAATTAGGTGTGGCTTCCCACAGCTAAGGGACACGCATCGGCCGAACGATCTCTTATAGTCAGTTCAAAAGTCCGCTCAGCGTCGACTGCTGCCCGCTGCTGTGGCGAGAAAAGGTATCTTCGACACGGCGACTCAATTTCTTGAGGCTAACCGAAAAGGATCAACGGCCCAAATTTCGTTGGCGTCAAGATGCGACTGTATTCGATGAAGCCACTCCGCGAGTGGAGTTAGGCTTATGCCAGGCGAAATCGAACTGCCGAAGGACTCAGAAATGAACGGCGCATCGTCTTCCGAACGGCGGACCACCTGAACAATATGAGTGATGCCGCGCATGCGAGGATGATTATTCGCCCAAGCAGGTTCTCCAATTTTTAGTCCAATCGTGGCACATCGTGGAAGGCTACGAGTGCTAATTTCCCGCTCAGACAGAATGAATGCCGTTCGTGCCTCAAGCTCATGGATCATCCGATCTGACCACGATTGCATGGCTTTTATGTCATCGGCGGCGAAGACGGCGCTGTCGGCTGCCCGGTTTTCCTCTTGCATGGCTTGCATAAGAAGCAGCGAGACCCATCCAGAACAATCA
>NZ_JAMFRV010000333.1 GCF_026224925.1 Pseudomonas sp.
AAGCGCCAGGTCAGCCACCATTAACCCAACTTTTATACCGTACTCCGTGACGTCTTTCATCGGGATCAAGAGTACTTTTATATAACCTAATGTTAGCGGGGTGTGGTCAGTGATGCCGAAGTCTTGGAAAGACTCTTCAACTGCGGAGAAAAGCGGGGAGGTGCCAGAGTCGGGATTCTTTGGATCTTGGATAAGGTACATGTCAGGGCCTAGTCCAAGGCCAATAGGAGGCATGGAAAGCACACCGGTCACAGCGAATGCGACCCATTTGTCGGATCTATTTATGTCAATTTTTAGCATGTACCGATCTTCCCTACGGTTAAGGAATTACTCATAGCGTATTCGCTTCGGCCAGATCTGTGACGATAGGTGCGGTTGATGTCCTACTCTAGCAGAGGCCCCGGATTAAGTACCTTGACGTACAAATGCTTGACGCCCCACCTGGGCTTCGGTTGATTTTCCAAGATCTAATGTCCGCTTCTGGCCGATTGCTGCCTATGCTGGGGTCAGCGGCAACAAGCAAACGGCCCAAAGCGGCCTCCCGCCAACGGAATTCGCCGGGACAGTCAAGCAGTGTCGACTTCATCCTTCTTGCCTGCTGCCCACCTGAAGCTAAGCCTGTCATCGCGATCTATCACAAACAGCCCTGACCAGATAGCCAACCAGAACTGAGCTGTCACAAGCGGGGGTAGTGCCATGATCCGCCCAATACCTCGAAGGAGTGTCTGTATGACTGGTTTGCGGCGTGGGCCTGTTGCGTAAGGCGAATACACTCGATTTCTGGGAAGCCCAAAGCACAAACGCCAATACATGGCGATTTCTCCCTTAGCAAACTTTATCGCATTACAGTTCCACCAATGCCCCCACTGATACATCCACTCATCACTCAGGATCCAACTTTGGGATAGGTATGAACGCATAGTATTACAAGGTGGAAGAGCCTCTCCGCTCGAAAGCCTTACAACACACTGCCGCAATTCGACCTCTTCGACAGAGAATGCTATTTCCTCTCGGAGGCCTCCAACAAAATCCAGAACCGGAACATTTATCAAGTTCCAGACCATCGGGGTTCGGTCAACTTCACAAACAGATATTTTGTCCTGATAGCGGACGCCAGCGCCATGGGCCTCGAAATAAAGATCCACATTTGACAGTCTCTGACCGGTCGATCTTAAGGCAAGCTTAGAGACATGGGGTTTGTGATCTGTCGGCTGCGCCAGCCTCAAGGAATACTCTAGGTAGTCTCCTAATGGCTCCCACCGCGATCCGAGTTGATGACGAGAATTCCATTTTCGATGTGATCCAACATAGGTCTTGTATAGCAGCACCCTGGTTACACGCTGCCAAACCCAGGAAGCGGCTTTTACGATCAAGTTGAACGGAAGAGGCAGATCCAAATGAAACTCCTAAGTGCAAGCACGCAGGCCAGTTGGCCTTAGCATCCCATGCGTCACTAAACCATGAGACTCCCCTTAATGGCTAGCAGCGATTAGGTGATCTAGATGGGCGTACGCTCAACGCAGCGGCCTTAATCAGAGCTGACAAATCGTTCCCCTGAAACTCCGGTTGTAATGCTCACGAAGCTTCACTGCGCACTAAGCGAACTGTTCGAATCAATCGCTCCTAATTTCCTAGGCTCATACAAAAGTCCGCTTTTGGCCGTTTTCTTACCTTCGTTTAGCGGTTGAACTGCCAGGGTTTTCCTAAGCGATGAGTGAGTAATTGCATGGTCAGCAAATAGTAATAGCACGTCGATTCAGTGTGCTGGTTTAGGTGGTGATTCAAAAAACACGCAAGGTGTTTTCTCTGCCAAGACCATGGGTTCTCGCGTTGCCAGCGCTCAGCGATTGCTGATTGGATGGCCCTCGCCTGACGCAGGTGGCGTTGGCGCGTGGTATGCGACCCGGTCAGGACGCCCGCCAGGAACAGATTCATATCGAATGCCGTGCTCATCTGTGGCCACCAATGTAAGCCGACACCACGTCGATACGGCCGTGTCCGAGTTCATAGCTGATTTGCGCTCGGGCCTTCTGATCAAGGCGTCGCTCGAGTTGGTAGCAATGGCCATCGTTGATAGGCGCGGGATGCTGGGTGATTTGCTGATAGCGTTCGCATGCAAAGGCCGCCCGTAATTCATGAAAGCCTTTGAGTTTGTGCTTATGGAGGAGGTCCCGTGCAGGACGAACGATTCCCCGTTGGAAATCGAGGTAGCGTTCATCCGGTGCAAGCAGGTTGCGGCTGCCGTCGGGCGAGACCTGTTCGGCACACTTCAGCGCGTCACGAATATGCTCATCTACCGTAAGCCAGCGAGGTGCCGAGGCACCTGAGCGGCCCCCTTTGGTGCCATCTTGGATGTTGATCTTGCCGTATTGTTCGGCCTCGCGTAAGCGCATGCCGGTGGCTCGCGCCAACTGAGCGATGGCCGCGGCGCGCGGCATTTGGTGTTCGCAGAGCACGTCGAAGATCCGCTTCACGTGTTCGCGGTCTTGGCCTTGCGGCACCGAGCGGCGAACACTGGTGCGCTGCATTCCCAACGCCTTACTCGGGCTCGGCACTTTCACATACTGATCACCGCGAAGCGCGGCCAGGGTCCGATTCACACTGGACAACCGGTTTTGCGCAGTCGCGATGGCCAGCTCACCTCGTTCAACTTGTTGGCGCAGATGCCCGGCGTAGTCCAGCAAGGTCTGCCGATCAATCTGCCGCGCATCGTTAAACCCGGGTCCATCCTCCGACCGACACCAGCGTACAAACGCCTGCCAGCGATCACTGTGTGCTTTGACTGTCCCGTAATGCCCACCGCCAAACAGATCTTTCAATGCCTGTGGCCCGGCATAGCTCAACTGCCGACCGTAGCCAAAATTGCGTCCATCTCGCCTGCCCGCCAACGCCATGATCAAACTCCTCTCGAAGCCAAAACTTTTAAAACCTTCCCCACGTCATCCCGCCACGAATGTTGAGTGTTATCAGGGATCAAGGCCCCTGCGGCCTGTGGGGATGTCCACTAACGCAGGACTAGCGGCTCCTTACGACCGGGAGCTTGGGCATCTCATGATCTGACCTCCTGAGCACTTCCGAAGAAGTGGGCGGGTGGAGGCTGCACTGGCTGACGAGACCAGCGCCGCGAGATCCTGAGTCGGGTGAAGGCAGTGATGCGATGACCGGGGCATGCCTGACTGTCAGTTAGGTGCAGTCCATTCCTTGGGCTGCGGCACCATCATCTACATCGCTGTTGCTGGTGACTTCGGTGTTTGTCACGCCGATTGTCACGAGGGGGAGTGTCGCAAAGCCTTGTACAAGGTGGCCTGCAGTAGTGGTAGGAGCGCCCGTCTCTTTCCGGGAGAAAGAGACGGGCGCAGGTTGGCGCACGGGAATGGCCAAGTGGATAGGTTGCTGCAGGGCAGCTATGAAAGGGGATGAGTTGCCGCAGTGGGCACACTGGTAAAAGTAGGCATCCATCACATCGCTGTGACCGTGCGAGCCGCCGGACGCTAATCGCACTTTGGGAGAACCACCACGGTGTGGCGTAGCCTTAAAGGTTCTGGCTACCTGGGTTGCTGTCAACGACAGCGCTTTGCCCGATCTTTTCTACGCCTGTGGATAATTTGGTCGAATCTTGAATTTTCGTGAGTTCTGCGGCTGTGGATGAAATTATCCACCGGTGGAAACCAGTGGTTTTCCACAGACAGTTGCGTGGGCTTTAGATTTTCTAGGTGAGGCGCACCCAAGCAGGCGGCTTTGCAGCGGTGTTTGGGTGGACCCGCGAGGCAGAACAAATTGCGAGAGTTTTACGGGCGTACGCTTGTTTTTTTGCGGCACTTTAAAAGCCAAAGCAGTGTTAGCGCCGTCGGCCAAAACAATGTGTTGAGAATGTCGTGAGCGCTTGCCTGCCAGCGCCAGTATCCGAGGCTTTCGATATCGTCTCGCCTATCTACCCACTCGCCAGCACACGCAATGATGAAAACAACCAGCCAGCCAATGTATGGCCTGAGTCGTCGGGTGACGGCGATCAACGTTAAATAGACCGCCATGCCCACATAGATGTGCAGCGCGTCTTTTGACAGCCCGGTTGCCGACACGATGGCGAGCTTGATGCTTTGTGCGGTTGAGGTGTCCATGTCAATTCTTCCTCTCTGCGCCAGTGCCAGGCTTCGCCTTCATCCGAGTAACGTTAGCCCCAATCTGGTTGGCGAAACCGAAGCCACGATCTGGAAGCTTTTGCCAACTGTGGACAGATTGTGGACGGTTGAGAGGAAATGTAAGTGGGTTATCTAAACCCCAGAAACAAAAAAGGCCCACCTTTCGGTGAGCCTTTCTGTTGTATGGTGCCGGCACCAAGAGTCGAACTCGGGACCTACTGATTACAAGTCAGTTGCTCTACCAACTGAGCTATACCGGCTAATGGGCGCAGAGTATATCCAGTTTTTTTGCGTTGTAAACCCCTAGCTAGCTGATTCCCATAGAAAAATATTCAATCGCCATTCCGGGGTTGGTCTTCTCCCGCAGTCGCCCCACGTGGCGTTCATTTTCAGGTGCCAATCACTGCGGTTTATCCCCTAAGCAGATCAATGAAGCGCTGGCGCAGTTACTGTCGGGCGCGAAGTGTTGCTGGAGATTGGTAGTTCAAGCGCGGCCAACTAATGTCCGACGGATGGGCGCAGTTTGGGCTGACACAGTGCTACTGAGCCACGTCCGGTTTGCGGTAGAGGGCACGCTGAAATCTTGGGTCGAAATCAAGCTCGCCAAAATGCTTATGCACAAGCGACGTCGGTATTAGTGCCCAAACCGCGATTTTTCTGGAGCTGTTCTCAGGTGTATGCAAGTGGCTGTTTTGTTGAATATTTAAGCTGTCATAAAAAAGACAAACGTAAAGATCTTAGCTAGCTAGCTATGTTTTTGTCGCGTTGGTCAGATTTTCATCAACAGAGTTATCCACAGGATGATGATTCGAATTCATCCTGTTGGCGCTCAGCGAGAAGCATCAGATTACGTGGCGTGACGTCGGTCGTGCAGAACGTGCCGAGCTGTACAGCGTAGTCGCGATCCTGCAAATAGCCAGCGCGATCGTGAACTAACCAAAGTTCTAACGGGCGACGGAATAGTCCGCGCAGTAGTTCCAGGTTGCGCACTTCGGCCAAGCGTTGCCGGCCGGCCGTTTCAAGCGCTTGCCAGTCTTGCCGTCCTACTGCTGGCAGTTGCTTGAGCGCGGCCAGATCGCGGCAATAGTCGGGAAAAGATTTTTCCAGCCACGTGACGGGCAGGGAGGGCGTCGGCAGGTAATCATCGATGCCGCGCAGGTCGCGCTGAAGCAGATCGAACGCCAAGCGTCGGGCCATCGACTCATCGCGCTGACGCCGGACGCGAGCACCTGCGGTGACCGTTTCGCTGAGCGGTAGGCTCAGGTCTTCAAGGGACAGGCGCAGCAACGAAGCCTTTCCCTGTGACGACAGAGGCTGATAAGCGGTAACGCGCGTGCGGTTGTAACAGCACGGCGCGATGGCGAGCTGGGTACAACCGGTATCGGCGGCGAGGCGCATCAGTTGCACGTGCAGATCGCCACACGCGTGCAGGGCTACGGGCGTGTGCCGGGGGTGAAGACGGTCAGCGGCATCGACGGCGAGCACGTCCTGTTGCAGGTGCTCGGCGCTAATGTCCAGCCGACGGCTGAGTTGTGCGCCGGCATCCACCAACTGCGGATCGTCTTCAAGGCAGGTCAACGCTTGGCCGCCATGGGCCAGATGTCGCCCGAGGTGCCCCTTGCCTGCGCACCAGTCGAGCCAGTGCTCGGGCGTTTGCTGGAAGCTCAGTGACTGGGCGAAGGCTTGGATCTGCTGCCACTTACGGCCTGGCACGTCGTTGCTCATCCGCGCTGGGAGAGCGACGCGCTGGGTAGTTGCCAGGCCGCCGACAGCGCTCAGTGCAAGAGACCGTGCCGCCAATTGAGTGAAAGGCGCTGGCGCTTGCAGTGCATGTGGGCGGTTGTGAGCGGCTTCGGCGTCTTCCAGAGAGCGTGAGCGCAACCACGTGGCTAGCTCGACGTGGTCAAGCTCCCACGGCAGTTGCCGGTGCGTGAAAGGGCGGGGCCGCCATAGCGCTTGATGAGCGATCAGGAAATCGTCGAGTTCACGGAACCGCGTACGAATCCCTTCACCCTGCAGTACACCGGTCAAGGCGTCGCTCAAGGTCAAAGAATGCTGAAAGGGAAATAGCGGTCGTTGATTTTCTTGTAGGTACCATCGCTGATGATGTCTTTGAGCGCGGCGTTCAGTTGCTCGCGTAGGGGGTCGCCTTTACGTACCGCGATGCCGATTTTGTCGTTGTTTACGACGGGCTCGCCTTTGAATTCATAAGGTATCCCGTCCGCGCTTTTGAGCCATTCGTAGCTGACGAATTTATCGGCGAGCACCGCAAATAGATTGCCCGCGTTTAAATCAGCGTAAGCATCTGCCTGGGTGTCATACAGTTGGATAGTGGCACCAGAGCCAAGATTATCTTTCAGCCAGGACGCCGCCAGTGTGCCGCGTGCGGCGCCAATGGTTTTGCCGTTCAGCGTGTCCTTGAACGGAATTGACTCGTCCGATCCGGCCGCTATCAGGCCGACGAATTGCAGCTTGTTGGAGTAGTACGGATCGGTGAAGTCGACGAGTTGCTTGCGTTCTTCGGTGATCGACATCGACGACACGAGGAAATTGAACTGGTTGTCGTTAAGGGCCGGAATGATGTTGTCCCAATCGGACGTCACCACTTCACACTCGACCTTCATTTTTGCGCACAGGGCATTGCCGATGTCGACGTCAAAACCGACCACCTGGCCGCTGGCGTCTTTGCTGTTGAACGGCGGGTAGGCCGCCTGGACGCCCATTTTCAATTTGTCGGCAGCAACTGCACCGGTCGCGAACGCCAGGGTGACGATCGCACTCAGGAGAAACTTTTTATACATCTGCATTCGGTTGCTCCGTGAGCTGTGGCTGGCCGTGTGGCTCTTAGATGCCGATATTAGCTAAGTTATTGTTGGACGGGGATTATGTGTGGAAGTTGCTTTTGGGAAAGGCTAGCTGGGGAGGGGATTGATCTGGCACATCGATCTTCAGCGATGCGCATGGCCTCTTCGCAAGCAAGCTTACTCCCACAGTGTTGTGGATTGCCCCAAATCCGGCGTCATGCCGAGATCCGGTGGGACCGAACTTGTTCGGGACGCAGACAACGCGGTTTATCAGGCATACCGCAAGGTCCGTGTGCCCATGCCTGATTAGCGGTCAAAAAATAAAGCCTAGCAATCCGGACAATAAAAAACCCGCACAGGGCGGGTTTTTACTCGCGTTCGGACGGCTAGCACCGCCCGACGTCTTTTAAATCGCTGTTACTTAGCCATCAGTGCGCTGCCTGCCGCGCCGCCGAGGCCAGCACCGATGGTGCCGTTGCCGCCTAACTTATTGCCGATCAACGAGCCACCGGCTGAGCCGAGGCCGCCACCCAGTGCTGCTTTGACCTTGTGACCTTTCTTGGCCGTCAATGCACCGCCTGCTGCGCCGCCGACACCAGCGCCCAATGCTGCACCGGTGCTACCGCCGCCCATTTTCTGACCTACAACGTTACCCAGCGCGCCGCCAACACCGCCACCAAGGGCAGAAGTGAGTGTGTCGCCAGCCAGTGAGTTTTGAGCCGCGAGCAATCCAAGAGCAAGGGTCAAGGCAGAAAGAGTTGTACGCATGTTACGAACCTCAAAAGGAATAATACAGAGGGAGTACGACGACTCACGGCGTGAGTCGGTGAAAAATCTTCAGCGCGACTGCTGGTTGTTCTTGCCTACAAGAATGCGTGACGCCTCGTTGTAATCAGCCAGGAAAGCTTTGCCTTCCATCCACGCAACGGCGGTGTCTTCGTCTTCATCGTAGAAGTTCGCACGGTAGGCGATGAGCAGGCTCATGAGGAAGTCGGTGGCGTTTTCCTCTTCCTCCTCCGAAATCACCATCTCCAAAACCGGGTACTGCAAGAACACCACGCACATCGCCAGCTGACTGATGGACTCTGCGGCTTTCATGGCCTGGAACAGGTCGTCGAAGTCGGCCGGGTCGAAACCGTTGGCAAGAACATCCTCAAAATCGAAAGCCGATAGGTCAACTTCGACGTCATCGAACGGCTCGTTAACCAAAGGCGATGCAAGAACCGGATGGAACAGACCCTGCGTCGGTTTCCCCGAGCGGTTCTGTTTGGCTTTGGTTTTCGCTCGCTTGGCGCGTTTCTGCTGTTTGTCTGGCGAAGCCATGGGTTTAAGTCCTGTTGCAGGCGGGTGCCGCTAATGGGCGCTATTGAAACGCATACGTTTTGAATAGCCAAGCGGGATGTGGTCAAACGACGCCCAATAAAAAACCCCTGAGCCTTTCGACGCAGGGGTTTTTCGGTATGTATGGTGCCAGAGACGGAATCGAACTTTTGGCTGTGTGCCACGGTTTATATGGTGTTAGTGAGTGATGAATAATAAATCTACTCACAAATCTACTCACTTTTTGAAATGCTGCCCCCTTTCCGCAGTGTTTCTTTCTGCTCAGGAAGTTAAAAAAATGGGGAAATCCTCCGTAATTAAATAAAAGTCGGAATTCTCATCTGTAGGCCCGATCGCGTCTTTGCTCAGACCCCTGCCGCCCATCCTCGCATGTAGGTTTTCCACAACCTAGAAACTGCTACGCGAATAGCAGTTAGATCAGCCTGGCTTGATGTCCGCTTTTCGGACGACAACCTGACCTCCCATTTCGGTATGTCAGGTGTCGCGATTTCAAATCGCAGAACTACCCGGATTTTCCGTAATTAAACTACCCGCATTCGGGGTAGTTAATCGGACCAAGGGTGTGAATCCGATTCACACCGTTGGCGGCACCATTCATTACCTATGAGGCCGGTAGTCGAAGGCATGGGCTTGACTGGAAAAGCCAGCACACAAAGCTCCAAAGCGACCGATTCAATTCAGTTATGGTGATGATCACCACAGCTGGAGTTGTCTCGTCCGCTCCGGCGCATCGTCGGGCCGGCGGCAACCTAAAAGAACCCTGCCGGTTAGGTCTGGGTTAATTCTGTCTTGGAGACAGATTTGAAGTCGAACCCTTGCGCAGGTGTAGGCATACCCCATCTCCCCGTCGAAATTACCAAAATTGGTAGTCTCGCGCTGGTGCGCCCGACTCTAGATTAATCTCGAGCCGTACCGAATATGGCGGAAACGCCACTCAGTGTTGAAATCGACACAGTGTGTTGAAAGCTACACGCCGGATGGCGCTATCGACGAGATGTGGTTGCCAGGCGGAAAGGCTGTATTCCGTGGCAACCTGCGTGGCAACCTCCGATTGGAAACCTGCCGGTTACCAGTGTTTCCGTGTTAACCAGCGTGGTAACCAGTTGTTTGGTAACCACCGCAAGCAAGGCAGAGTGACACCAGCTTCCGCGTAGGGGTGCTAACACTGTTAACTGATTCGCTGCGTACCGTCTTGCGTACCTGCTCGTGCGTACCGGCAATCAGAGGGGTTTCACGCATGGTTAGGTGCGTGAAATCAGTGCGTGAACTGCTGCGTGAAAAGTTGACCTGACGCGCGCTGCGCAGCGGCTGACCTGCTTCGGAGGTGCGCGAAGTGTGCGCGAAACCATGTCCTTGGTCTAAAGTTATTCAGAGAGCAGATTAATCCGCATCAGCAAACAAGGACGTTACCCATGTCGAGCGAAGAGAGTGTCTACAGACTGGCCATCGCCAAGAGCGAGAGCGCTGACCCTGGGCAGCGACTGATTGGCTGGAACGCACAGTGGTTGATGGGCGGCAACCTAGTGATCTGCAGTACATGCTTTGCGCATCAACCGTTCGAAGATGCGGGCAGATCGTTTGTGCACATCTGCGGATGTATAGCGGCCGATGGCAAGCGGTTCCCATGGTGTGAACTCGCCGAGATCTTGTCTGAGCTGCCGCCACTCCTTAATTGAACTGATCGTCGTTCCAGCGCGAGCAGTTGGTGGGCGCTCCCATCCGTAGCAATACGCAAGCCAGAAGGCTCCTTTTTGGCATCTCGCACGCACACTGACAACGCACGCCACGACCTGAATTTGGCTAATAATCGCTCGTTGGCTTGTTATCTATTACCTGATAGCGTCAGACAAATGGTTCAACATCGTTCAATTTCGACCGCTAGAATGGGAATAAATAGCTGGAGCTGAGACATAGCATGTTGGAAATTAAAATGAATATAGCCAAGCTCAGGCAGGCCGTGCGCTTGCGAATCAATACAATCCTTGAACAGTCAAACGAGGATGATCGCCTGTATGAGAAGGGCGTCGCTGATGGCTATATCGCAGCGTTGGTGGACTTCAAAGGGCTTAGCGCCATCGAGGGGGTTTCAATGACGGAGGAAGCTAAACAGGCGTACCTGAAGCAATAGCCGTTGGTAACGATACAGCCCTCCTGTCGCAAATTTGGAAATATCACATGTCCAAAAAATTCGATGCTTTCAGATCGATGCTTTCAGATATTTCACGAAACTCAGCAGGAGCCCCGTGGTGTCCAGGCGGTTGATAGGTTGGAACGCAAAGTGGGCTTTATTTGGCGGCTTTGTATGGTGCTCAAATTGCTTCGCCGCACAGACCCCGGATGATTCTGAGAATCCGTTTACACACTTGCCAGGGTGCTTGGCATTTAGCTCTGACAATTACCCTTGGCGTGACTTGGCCGATGCGCTCTGTGGCTATTAGCGGCACCAAAACGCGACATCGCACATTTAAGGATTCAGCCGCGCCTATGCGGCGGAGTTCCTCGACACAAAGGCCTTGCAACGCTCCCGCTCGTAATCATTGGTTTTAGCGTAACCATCAGCGTAACCATGCCCGTAACCAAGCGCTACCCGACACCGGCTTATCCGTGGATACCAGCGTGGATACCACTGTTTGGATACCGTGGGTAAATGCTACGGAAGTAGCAGTTTGCGCGTACGGGTGTTGTATCTAATACAGCGGTGCTGTCTATCTGGCTTGGAGCGACCACTGAGACATGAAGGTGGTTCGGCGCAGCTCTGGAGTAAGCGCCTTGGCCCAGCTCTCTCCTCGCAAGCGGCGCATCTTGACGGTCTGCCACTTCAAGCCGAGACGAGCTGCCCACTCAGCAGCGGGGAGCATCAAGCCATCGATGGTGATCGGAGTAGAGCCAGCGCAGATAGTGCTGCGAACGGGTGGGCGAGGAATGAAAGCTGTGCCGAATTCGTAGGGAGCGTTTTGCATGGCGCTGTCTCGCAGTATCTGGATGCGAGAAACGCTATGTGACTAGAAAATGTGGCGGAATATTTATTGGGCGAGTTACCAAAAGTGCGTCATCAAACTGTTGCCGTGATCCTATTGACGTCAGTCTGTTTTGATTCAGGCAAGATGCTCTGCTTACACCATCTATCAAGGGAATGACATGAAGCTGAAATATGTAATGGTTTTGTTGGCGGGGATGGTTTCAGAACAGGCTACGGCTGGATTTTTGAGTGCCCAGGAGCTTTACAAATCCATAAAAGGAATTGATGCCGGGACGCCAACTGCTTCGCGCGAGTTTGATGGCGGGCAGGCGTACGGGTACATTTTTGCGGTTTATGATCTATACGAAGGCTTGGCTGTATGCGCACCGGCTGGCACATCAGGAGGTCAAGTATTGCGCGTCGTTCAAAATCAGCTCGAACAACATCCTGAGTCGTGGGGTCTTCCCGCCTCTGTAGAAGTTACAAAAGCGCTCACTTCTGTTTGGCCGTGCAAGCGGCAGTAGTTACCGACCTGCTTTGGCGAAGCCTTCGATGATCCAGACGAGGGCAGCGCTCAAGCAATACAGGGCCACCGGTGGGATAAGCCCATAGCTAGCTGTGAGCTGGTAATCAATGTCATGCCGCCCTTGCATAAAGATCACATAAACAATCAATAGCCAGACGAAAGACAAAACCAACCATAGTCGGCGAAAGCCCTGCTTATAAGCGAATATGATTTTTACGTTCTGCATGGTGCCCCTTCCCTTGAGGTGCCATCGTAGAGCCATCCTTGGCTCTACGGCAACGGTTATTGGCTAGGCTCGGTCAGGTAAACCAGCGGGCCGACTGTTGCTATGCGGGCTCGCGCTGAGTCGTTGAGGCTCCGCTCCCACTTCCGGTATGCCATCGTGCGGACTAGTTGTTTCTGCCTAGCTAACACATTCGGACGTAAAGCTCCGCCAGAACTGGTGATAGCCCTCACTGCGTCCTGTAGTTGATGACCAGCGAAAAGCTGCATAGCGGCTTCTAGTGTTGGCGTCTTTGGCGTACGCAGCACCGAGTAAAGCGCCGCGGCACTTCCTAGCCCGGGGATGCCCGTCAAATGCCCAGCAGCCTCTCCCAGCGCAACCGGCTTCACCAGTCCGAGCACGCGGCGAATTACAGTTTTCTGTCCTGCCGCATCTTGATCCTTGAATGGGTCTTTCGAAATGCCTGTGCCTATGACCTTTGCGTCGGAAGCAGCCATCGCCCTGGAAGATGTAACGACATCCTCAAGGCGTTTTTGGGCGCCTTCCGGCATGTACTTATAGAGAAGGTCTAGCCCGGCTCTGTTTTTGAGCAGGCCGTCATACCAATCAGTCAGCCCCTTTGGCGTGATGTCTTGCGAGGTGCGTGATCCCTTGGTAAATCCGCTACTCAAAGCAGTCATGACAACGGACTGCTGTTGTTCTTTAGGCACCTTACGCATCATTGATTCAAATTTTTCAGTGTTACCGGTGCGCAGTTGCTCAATTGCCGGCCCCATTTTCGCGGCTATCGAGCTCTCAAGTTTTCGACCAAGTAAGTCAGTCAGATTATCTTGGGCATTTTTTCCCTTGTGCTCCAGGTATCGAGCTGACGCGAACGGAACTCCGACGCCGTGAGCGTCTGCAACCTTCTGTTGATCACCCAGCAGTGCGCCATGAAATTTCTGGAGTTCATTATCTTCGGCGTTGGCAAAGTGGCCGTCATGCGCTTTTGACTCGATAGAGCGGCGCAGATCGTCGACAGTCTTGAACGTCGGCACCCTTAGAGCTCCGTCATTCACAGATCCGTCTGCCAATCCCCGCAGGTTTGCAGCGCCCGTGTTCAGGTCGCGCAACTGCTGGGCGGCCTCCGTCGTTAGATGCGATTCCAGCCGCGCCAAGGCAGCAGGATTGCTTTTAAGGCCGCGATACCAGTCGGTCATTGCTGGAATATTCAGGCCTTTGCCCTTGCCGCCCGAAAAGGCGTCACCGATACCCGTCAGTACCGCCTGAGATTTCAGGTTGTCCGGTATGTTGGCCAAGGTGCGGTCGAATGGCTGAAAGTCTCCGGTCGATAGCTTTTTGACTGCGCCAGATACCACGTTCCCGACCGACCCAGATAAGTCTTTGCCGAGCGTCACCTTAAGATTGTCTTCGAGCCGCTTGCGCTGGCCAACTAGGCTTTTTGCCTGCGCAAAAATTTCCCCGTATTGCGGGCCGGCAGCCTCTACTGCCCTCTGCTGATCCTGACTCAAGGTCGCATAGAGCCGGTCAAGATCATGACTGTCGCTGTCGGCGAATATACCCCGACCCTTGTAGCCCGAGGCAACTTGGCGGCGGACTGTGTCGAGCGCTGCGTAAGTGGGCTCTACTGCCGATCCACCGACAAGCTTGGGAGATAGCGCGTTGAGCGTCAGTCGCTCGGCTGGCGATAACAGTTCGTCGCGACCGCCAAGCTCTACAAGCTTGCCTGCCAAATAACCAACGGTCGACTTGGCTGGAGCGAAGGTAGTTTTTGGGATTGCCGTATTTAGTTGCTGATAAAGGTCATTCGACTGAGCTTCCAGCGCATCACGAGCGGCTACTCCCTGCTGCTTAAATTCATCGGAGAATCTGGCCTTGTCTAGCGAGCCGCCGTTACCGGTTACCAGGTCGTCAGCGGCGACACTCAGAGCCTTAGCAGTGGCAGCGTGCCGGTCAGGCAGGTTTAGCCCGGCCACCGACTGTAACGGCTTGCCAATGTCAGGATCAGCAGTCAAAACCCTGTAGGCTTTTTGCTGGTAGTCCGGCAGCAGGCTTACGTCGCCGCCCACATTGTCCAAATTCGCCTGTATGTGAGCCAGAGCCCCTTCAGCAGGCGCAGGGGTCGACTCTGGAAGAGCGGTGCCTACATGGTCGTATAGGTCAGACGCTTCCTTGCGCAGTCCGTTGATAGCGTCA
>NZ_JAMFRV010000334.1 GCF_026224925.1 Pseudomonas sp.
AGCGGCGCTCCTCTTCAAGACGGCCCGGCTCTTCCAGGCTCATTTTGTGCGGGAACAGGCCCTCTTCCATGCCCACCAGGAACACGTAAGGGAATTCAAGGCCCTTGGCACTGTGTAAGGTCATCAGTTGCACGCTGTCTTCGTGTTCCTCAGCCTGAGTGTCGCCGGATTCCAGCGATGCATGGCCAAGGAAAGCCGCCAGCGGTGACAGATCGGCGTCTTCTTCGGCGTTCTCGAAGTTGCGCGCCGCACTGACCAATTCCTCAAGGTTTTCTACCCGAGCCTGGCCTTTTTCGCCTTTCTCTTCCTTGTGGTAATTGATCAGCCCGGATTGCTCAATCACCGTCTGCGTCATCAGATGCAACGGCATCTCCATGACTTTCGCCGCCAAGTTTTCGATCAGCTCGACGAACCCACCCAGCGCGCCAGCGGCACGACCGGTCAGGCCTTTATTGGCGATCAGTTGGCGCATGGCCTCCCACATCGACACATCGGCATGGCGTGCGTGTTCACGAATCGCTTCAACGGTTTTTTCGCCAATACCGCGTGCTGGAACGTTGATGACGCGCTCCAGCGCTGCATCGTTGCCACGGCCGTCCAGCAAGCGCAGGTACGCCATCGCATTTTTGATTTCGGCACGCTCGAAGAAGCGCTGACCGCCATAAATCCGATACGGAATACGCTCGCGCAGCAATGCTTCTTCCAGCACCCGCGATTGGGCGTTGGAGCGGTAAAGAATGGCGATGTCGCTGCGCATCAGGCCGGTCTTCAACGCGCTTTCGATGGTTTCGACCACGTAGCGCGCTTCATCATGTTCGTTGAACGCGGCGTATAAATTGATCAGTTCGCCGTCACCACCATCGGTCCACAATTCTTTGCCCAAGCGCCCGCTGTTGTTCACGATCAGCGCGTTGGCGGCTTTGAGAATGCTTGCCGTAGAACGGTAGTTCTGTTCCAGGCGGATGGTCTCGGTGTCAGGGAAGTCTGAAGAATACTCGTGAATGTTCTCGATTTTTGCGCCGCGCCAGCCGTAAATCGACTGATCATCGTCGCCAACCACCATCAAACTGTCGCCACCTTGGGCCAGTAGACGCAGCCACGCATATTGAACGGCGTTGGTGTCCTGGAACTCGTCCACCAGCACGTGACGGAAGCGTCGCTGGTAATGCGCCAGCAAGCCCGGATTGTCGCGCCACAAATCCAGGGCGCGCAGCAGCAGCTCTGAGAAGTCGATGACCCCGGCGCGCTGACAGGCAGCCTCGTAGGCTTCGTAGATCGCTTTCATGGTGGTTAGAAACAAGTCACCCACAGCCTGAATATGTTTCGGGCGCAGGCCTTCGTCTTTTTGGCCGTTGATGAACCACTGGGCCTGACGGACCGGCCAGCGTTGTTCGTCCAAACCCATCTCGCGCATCACGCGCTTGACCAAGCGTTGCTGGTCATCACTGTCGAGAATCTGGAAGTTCTGGTTCAGCCCGGCTTCCTGCCAATGCGCCCGCAACAAGCGGTGCGCCAAGCCATGGAACGTGCCAACCCACATGCCGGCCGGACTGATGTCCATCAGTTGCTCGATGCGGTGGCGCATCTCGGCAGCGGCTTTGTTGGTAAACGTCACCGACAAAATCGAGTGTGAGGAGGCTTGCTCGACCTGGATTAACCAGGCGATACGGTGCACCAACACACGGGTTTTACCGGAACCAGCGCCGGCAATGACTAACTGACGGCCGACAGAGGCAGCTACGGCCTGACGTTGGGCATCGTTGAGGGAGTTCAGCAGAAGGGAGAGATCATCGCGCATCGGCGCATTCTAGGGTGCTGCGCTAGCTCGGGCAAACCAAGCTTTGCATTAGCCGATAAATGTCACTCGAAGGATGACCGGTTAGTCAGGTCTGCAGGCGCCGCCGGCTATGCCTGAGCCGCCTGGGGCAAGGCATTCGGAGCGACCGCCGGACTGGGTTAATGACCTTCGGCAGTTTGGTCTACTGAGCAGCTTGTGTATGCTCGGCCGACGTTTAAGGCCCAACCATTATAAGAACATTGCCTATGACCCCTATTTTAAGCTCCTCGGGCGCTGCTGTTGCGACCCGTCGGGTGCTCCGAGAGCAATTTGCAACGCAGATTGCCGTTGAGCGCACGCGCCTGCTTTACCAGGGTTCACTATTGCCGACCCTGTTCATGTTGCTCAATGGATTGGTCTGCAGTTGGTTGCTCTGGAGCCCCCAGCGCGCACTGCTGATTAGTATTTGGCTGGGCTGGCTGACCGCGCTGGTTGGCCTGCGCGTCATGCAGGTCGCGGCGTTCAACGCGGCGACGCCGTTGCGCCAGGCACAACCGATCTGGCGAGTCATGTTTTTGCTAGGGGCAGCTGTCAGTGGCCTGACGCTTGCCAGCGCTGCAATCGCTTTGGTCCCCACTGACAACTTCGTGCAGCAAGCCTGGGTGTTCGGCCTGATCGGCGCGGCCACGTTGTCAGCCAGTGTCGCCTACGCGGTGAGCATGCCGGCGTTTCTGACCTTTACCCTGTCGTGTTTGCTGCCATCGATCGCTTTCCTGTTTCTACAGGGGGATGAGCAGCAACGAGGCTGGGCATGGCTCGGCCTGATTTTGCTTATGGCGCTGGTGGTCGTGGCGGTGCAAATAAATCGTTTGATCCGTCGCGGTTTGCTCAGGCGTTTTCAAAATCAGGCGCTCATCGAGGATCTGCAACAGGCGCAAGCTCAGGGCGAGCAGCTCAATCAAGCGTTGGCGCGGGAGGTTGAGGAGCGAATGCGCTACCTCACCCACTATGACGAACTGACGGGGCTGGCTAACCGCTCGCTCTTCAGAGAGCGCCTTCGCGAAGCCAATCAGCGCGTGCGTCAGGGCGGGCGGGGTCTTGCATTGCTACACATCGACCTGGACCGCTTCAAGTTGCTCAATGACAGCCTGGGGCATGAAGTGGCTGATCAGTTGCTGCGCCAGGTCGCTCGACGCTTGAGCAGTGCGTTGCCTGAGGCCGACACCATTGCGCGGTTGTCTGGAGATGAATTTGCCGTGTTGCTCGACCCGTACGGCAATCTGTCCAGCCTGGCGCGGGTGACCAGTCGAATGTTGGCTAAATTACGCACACCGCTGCTGGTTGATGGGCAGGAGCTGGTCATCAGTGCGTCGGTCGGCATTAGCCTACTGCCTGATTCGGCCCGGGAGATCTCGGTGCTGATCAGCCAGGCAAACATAGCCATGCAGCATGCCAAACACGTGGGCGGCAATAATTTCCAGTTCTACACCGACAGCTTGCAAGCCAGCACGCTAGAGCGTTTTCAACTGGAAAATCAGCTGCGCAAAGCCATCGACGAAAAGCAGTTGCAGGTATTCTACCAACCGAAGCTGTGCCTCGCGACAGGTCGCTTGAATGCCGTTGAAGCCTTGGTGCGCTGGAAGCACCCAACGCTGGGCATGGTGCCGCCGGGGGAATTTATCGGGCTGGCGGAGGAGACAGGGTTGATAGGACCCATCGGCGAGTTTGTGTTGCGCCAAGCCTGTTGGCAGGCGCGGGAATGGCAGCGTCAGGGGCTGGAGCCGATTCGGGTATCGGTTAACCTGTCGGTCCATCAACTGCGCCAGGGGAAACTGGTCAGTCTGGTCCGCCAGGTGCTGGAAGAAACTGGGCTGGAGCCGCAGCATCTTGAGCTGGAGCTGACCGAAAGCCAGCTGCTGGACAGTGTTGAGCACATTATCGCGACCTTCCATCAACTGCATGACTTGGGCGTGAAGTTGGCCATCGATGACTTTGGCACGGGTTATTCGTCATTGAGCTACCTGAAGCGTTTTCCGGTGGATTACGTGAAGATCGACCAGACGTTTATTTGTGGTCTAGGTGAGGGTACCGAAGACGCGGCTATCACCCAGGCAATCATTGCCATGGCTCATAGTCTGAAGCTGAAAGTCGTCGCCGAAGGCGTGGAAAATCACGAGCAACTGGCATTTCTCAAAGACCACCACTGCGATGAGGTCCAGGGCTACCTGATCAGTCGACCGGTGGAAGCGCAGGCGGTTACACGCTTATTGATGGATGACCAACTCGCCGCATGGGCGTGACAGTCCGGCGCGATCTTCCGCACATATCACTTCGCCAAGCTCGTTTAGCTGTGCGGCCCGCAGGTCATGTAGTATAACTACAAGAAAGCTACATCCCGGCAAAGCCGCAATCATTGAGTCCTCTCCTTTGAATCTGTTGCAACACATCGGCCAGTCACGCCATCTGCTACGCAAGTCGGAACTCAAGGTTGCCGACCACGTGCTGCTTGACCCAGCGGCCGTGATGCACAGCTCCATGGCTGACCTCGCGCACAGCGTGGGTATCAGTGAGCCGACCATCGTGCGTTTTTGTCGAGCTATCGGTTGCACTGGTTTCCAGGACTTGAAACTCCAATTGGCGCAGAGCCTTGCCGCGGGTGCCAGCTTCGGTCAGTTCGCGATTCACGAAGACGATTCGGTTGCTGATTACAGCCTGAAAATTTTCGACACGACGCTGCATACGCTGATGGAGGTTCGGGAAAATCTTGATCCCCAAGCGTTGCAATCGGCGGTGACAGCCATGGCGGCCGCCCAGCGCGTAGAGTTCTACGGTTTCGGTGCTTCCGGCGCCGTCGCAGCGGATGCGCAGCACAAATTCTTCCGTCTGCTGCTGACCGCTGCGGCCTATTCCGACCCGCATATGCAGGCCATGTCGGCAGTCACGCTCAAGCCCACGGACGTCGCCATTTGCATCTCCCAATCGGGGCGCTCCAAGGACTTGCTGATCACCGCGAATTTGGTCCGTGAAAGCGGTGCCACGTTGATCACCTTGTGCCCGAGTCAGACGCCGTTAGCGGAATTGGCCAGCATCAATCTCGCCATCGATGTCCATGAAGACACTGAAATCTATACGCCGCTCACCTCTCGAATTGCCCATTTGGTGGTGATCGATGTACTGGCGATGGGCGTGGCCATGGCGCGTGGCCCGAGTTTGGTCAACCACCTGAAGAGCGTCAAACGCAGCCTGCGCAGCCTTCGTCTCTCGCCAAAGTCAGCCAAGCACGTCGACGACTGATAGCGCTCTAGCTGTCAGGCCGTCTTCGCGAATGAATTCGCTCCCACAGTTACACCGCATATCTCCTGGGGGAATTCATTCGCGAAAAAGCCAACGCGGTAAATAAGCGAACATCAGTCAAAAAGCATTCATCATCCTGTCACTTGATCGCCGCGTAATCGTCATTGCCGACGCTCATGCTCTAGCTCCCGAACACGTGATGGGAGACAGGACATGCCTCGGCACTACGATGAATCACAGCCGCACGCCAACACCGCGAGCGCTGCAAATACCTCCAAGAACACTCGGCGCCAACAGGAAGATCAGCGACGCATGGAATTTCGGCGCGCCATCGAGAGCTATTCCGAGCAGCGACAATTAGCCCAAGAGCTTTCTGACTACTTCGACCTAGGTCCGGTCAATAACTTGTGGCAACAGCGCGCGGAAGATTCCCGTCGAAACGCTCAACAAGCCGGCTGATCTGCGCACGTTCGGCGCGGATGAACCCAAGAAACGCGCGGGCGACCGGCGACAGCGGTTTGTCCTTGGCCTGCACCACGCACCAACTGCGATACAGCGGCAACTCGGCTACCGGTAGCTCACGCAGCATGCCGGTGGCCAGTTCCAGGCTCAATGCATGACGAGTCAGCATTGCCAGCCCCAAACCGGCAACCACGCTTTCGCGCTGGGCTTCGTTAGAAGACACTTCTAGCGTGTGGTTGAAGTGCACTCGTTTCTCTTTGAAGAACTCTTCGCAGGCTTTGCGAGTGCCTGAGCCAAGTTCGCGGATCAGCAGCGGATACGGTTCCAAGTCTTTAAGCGTCAACGTCTCGGCCTGGCACAGTGGATGATCAGGTGGCGCTACCACAACGATGGGGTTGTTCAGGAACGGCATAAACTCCAACCCCATGTCCTGCGGCACCATCGACATAATCACCAAGTCATCCCGGTTATCCGACAGCCGCCGAATCGTCTGTGCGCGATTGACCACGGTCAGGTTGAGAATGACATCGGGGTACTGTCGTTTGAACGCGGCGAACATATGCGGCACGAAATACTTGGCGCTGGATTCAATGGCCAGTTTGAGCTGTCCTTGCAACGAACCCTGCATGTCCGTTAGCTGCATATCAAGGTTTTCCAGCCGACCAAAGATGTCGCGACTGGCGGCTTTGAGCGCTTCAGCGGCTTCCGTGAGGTAGAGCTTTTTGCCAACATACTCAAACAGCGGCTGACCGATAAGCTCTTCCAGCTGGCGAATTTGTAGGCTTACGGCCGGCTGCGTTAAAGACATTTCCTCGGCTGCGCGGCTGTAGGATTTCAAGTCGCACACTTCATTGAAGATTCGTAGCTGACGCAATGTCATACGCATCAATGACTTACGCATATTTTTCACCTTATTCAAAAGCCGATGAAGCCAACTATAAGGTTTTCCTTATACACATCCCAACTTTTACTGATTTTTATTAATCCTTCTCGCAGCTTAGGGTGGTTCCCGTAATGCGACTGCAACGCAGTATGCGGTCCCACGCCGAACGGCTAAGCCGGTTCGTCTGTTCTAACGGTCGAGGAAACGCCAGTGATAACAAAAATCCTGATCGCCAACCGCGGTGAAATTGCTGTCCGGATCGTGCGTGCTTGCGCCGAGATGGGCATCCGCTCGGTTGCGGTCTATTCCGACGCCGACCGTCATGCGCTGCACGTAAAGCGCGCTGACGAAGCCCACAGTATTGGCGCAGAACCGCTTGCTGGTTATTTGAACCCGCGCAAGCTGGTCAACCTGGCTGTAGAAACCGGTTGTGATGCATTGCACCCTGGTTACGGTTTTCTCTCGGAAAACGCTGAGCTGGCGGACATCTGCGTCGAACGTGGAATCAAATTCATCGGTCCATCGGCCGAAGTTATTCGCCGCATGGGCGACAAAACCGAAGCTCGCCGCAGCATGATCAAGGCTGGTGTGCCGGTCACGCCGGGCACCGAAGGCAACGTCGCCGACATCGCTGAAGCGTTGGTAGAAGGCGAGCGCCTCGGTTATCCGGTGATGCTCAAGGCCACCTCAGGCGGTGGCGGTCGCGGCATTCGCCGTTGCAACAGCCCTGAAGAGCTGGAACAGGCATTTCCCCGGGTTATCTCGGAAGCGACCAAAGCCTTCGGTTCTGCGGAGGTCTTCCTCGAAAAGTGCATTGTTAACCCCAAGCACATTGAAGCCCAGATTCTTGGCGACAGTTTTGGCAACGTCGTGCACCTGTTCGAGCGCGATTGCTCCATCCAGCGCCGTAATCAGAAGTTGATTGAAATCGCCCCGAGCCCACAACTGACCCCTGAGCAGCGCGCTTACATCGGCGACCTGTCGGTGCGGGCAGCCAAAGCGGTGGGTTACGAAAACGCGGGTACCGTGGAGTTCCTGCTCGCCGAGGGCGAGGTGTACTTCATGGAGATGAACACCAGGGTGCAGGTGGAACACACCATCACTGAAGAAATCACCGGCATCGACATCGTCCGCGAGCAGATCCGTATTGCGTCCGGCCTACCGCTGTCGGTCAAGCAGGAAGACATCATTCACCGTGGTTTCGCCCTGCAATTTCGGATCAACGCCGAAGACCCGAAAAATAACTTCCTGCCGAGCTTCGGCAAGATCACCCGTTATTACGCACCCGGCGGTCCTGGCGTGCGTACTGACACGGCGATCTATACCGGCTACACGATTCCGCCGTTCTACGACTCGATGTGCCTGAAGCTGATTGTCTGGGCATTGACCTGGGAAGAAGCCATGGACCGGGGCTTGCGCGCTCTGGACGACATGCGCTTGCAAGGGGTCAAGACCACGGCAGCGTATTACCAGGAAATTTTGCGAAATCCGGAATTCCGTAGCGGCCAGTTCAACACCAGCTTCGTTGAAGCCCACCCGGAACTGACCAACTACTCGATCAAGCGCAAACCCGAAGAGCTGGCTTTGGCCATCGCCGCCGCCATTGCCGCCCACGCAGGCCTGTGAGGAAGTCCCATGTCCAAGAAGATTTTTGTAACTGACACCATCCTGCGTGACGCCCATCAGTCGCTGTTGGCGACCCGCATGCGCACCGAAGACATGCTGCCGATCTGCGCAAAGCTCGACAAGGTCGGCTATTGGTCGCTGGAAGTGTGGGGCGGCGCGACCTTCGATGCCTGCGTGCGCTTTCTGAAAGAAGACCCGTGGGAGCGCCTGCGCCAACTGCGTGCGGCGCTGCCTAACACACGCCTGCAAATGCTGCTGCGTGGTCAGAACCTTTTGGGTTACAGGCATTACAGCGACGACGTGGTGCGGGCTTTCGTGGCCAAGGCAGCGGTCAATGGTATCGATGTGTTCCGTATTTTCGATGCGATGAACGACGTCAGAAACCTGCGCGTGTCGATTGAAGCGGTTAAGGCTGCGGGCAAACATGCGCAAGGCACCATCGCGTATACCACCAGCCCAGTGCACACGATTCAAGCATTTGTGGCTCAGGCCAAGCAGATGGAGGCCATGGGTTGCGACTCAGTGGCGATCAAGGACATGGCTGGCCTGCTGACGCCGTATGCCACCGGTGAGCTGGTCAAGGCGCTAAAGGCTGAGCAATCGCTGCCAGTGTTCATCCATTCCCACGACACCGCCGGTTTGGCCGCGATGTGTCAGCTTAAAGCGATTGAAAACGGTGCCGATCACATCGATACCGCAATCTCTAGCTTCGCCTGGGGCACCAGCCATCCAGGTACCGAATCGATGGTCGCCGCGCTCAAGGGCAGCGAGTTCGATACCGGTCTGAACCTGGAGTTGCTGCAGGAAATCGGTTTGTATTTCTACGCAGTGCGTAAGAAATATCACCAGTTCGAAAGCGAATTCACCTCGGTCGACACTCGCGTGCAGGTCAACCAGGTACCGGGGGGGATGATTTCCAACCTCGCCAATCAGCTCAAAGAGCAGGGCGCGCTGAACCGCATGGCTGAAGTGCTTGCGGAGATTCCTCGGGTTCGTAAAGACCTTGGCTACCCACCGCTGGTGACACCAACATCGCAAATCGTTGGGACTCAGGCGTTTTTCAACGTACTGGCAGGCGAGCGCTACAAAACCATCACCAACGAAGTGAAGCTCTATCTGCAAGGTGGCTACGGTAAAGCACCGGGCGTCGTGGATGAAAAGCTGCGCCGTCAGGCGATTGGTAATGAAGAGCTGATTGACGTGCGCCCAGCCGATTTGCTCAAACCAGAAATGGTCAAGCTGCGGGCGGAAATCGGCGCCCTGGCCAAGTCTGAAGAGGACGTGCTGACTTATGCGATGTTCCCGGACATTGGTCGCAAATTCCTTGAAGAACGCGAAGCAGGCACCTTGAAACCCGAAGAGCTGTTGCCGATCCCCGAGGCGGGTGGCATCAGTAAGGCGGGCGGCGAGGGCGTACCCACTGAGTTCGTGATCGACGTCCACGGTGAAAGCTATCGTGTAGACATCACGGGTGTCGGCGTCAAAGCCGGCGGCAAGCGCCACTTCTATCTGACGATTGATGGCATGCCGGAAGAAGTGGTGTTCGAACCGCTCAATGAGTTCGTGGGCGGCGGCATCGGCAAGCGCGCACAAGCGACCGAACCGGGCCACGTGAGCACCACGATGCCGGGCAACATCGTCGACGTATTGGTCAAAGAAGGCGACGTGGTCAAAGCGGGTCAAGCACTGCTGATCACTGAAGCGATGAAGATGGAGACTGAAGTACAGGCCACCATCGCAGGCAAAATCACGGCGATTCATGTCGCCAAAGGTGATCGCGTTAACCCTGGCGAAATCCTGGTGGAAATCGAGGGCTGATTCGGTACCCGCTTAACTGTTTACTCTGGGGGGAGCACTCGTGGCTCCCCTTTTTTTATTTCCTGATTTGTTAGAGATCCAAGCACCCTGCGGGACCGAATTCATTCGGGAAGGCCGCGACCCGGTGCATCAGTCAGACCGCATTGCCTTTTCGCGAATGAATTCGCTTGGGCCCAGGCTTAGAAACTCATCTGCCACTGCCCCATCAACGCATGGTTGCGGCTGTTACTGCCCAGTTCGCCGTTGTAACCGACGCTCAAGGTGTGGCGGGCTGACAGCCCGATATCCAGGCCGGCTTCGACCATCAGGCTGTCGCGATCCAATGCGCTGCCCTCGACGCTGAACGCGCTGCCGCCGAGGACGAAGGCCTGGCGGGTTTCGCTGTCGACATCGCCGTAGACGTGGCGCCAGCCGAGGCTCGCGCGTGGGGTAAGGCTGATGCCGCTCTCAAGTTGGTTGAGGTGCGCCAAGCGCAGGCCGAAGGTGCTGCTGAAGTTGTCTTGGGTTTGCGCATCGACCTGCAAAGACGCGGCGCCGCCTTTCTCGGTGTAGCTATCGCGGTGGTAGCGCTGATAGCCGAGGTTGGCAAAAGGCTCGGCGCTGATTCGACCGCTGCCCAAGGCGTAACCCAGTTCCGCGAACGCTTGCTGACTGTTGGCGTCGTAATCGCCTTCTGGTCGGTCGGTGAAGCCGTTGAAGTCGACGCTGCGTTTGCTCTCGCCATCGTGTTTGCTGTAGGCAGCGCCCAAACGCAGGGCCAGCGGACCGCTTTGGCGCATGGCGTAGGCACCCACGTGCCAGCTGTCGACGGTGCCATCGACGCCGCTACTGTCGAGGTCAGTTTTCGAGTAGCCGCCCAATATGCCCATACGCCAACTCGGGGTCAGCGCCCAGTCTGCGCCGAGTAGGCTGCCGCGAGTGCGTTGTTCCAGGCCGCTGCTACCGTGCTCACCGTCGAGCTTGCCGTAGCTGCCGATGCCTTGCAGCCACACGCGGCCTTGGGCGTTGGGGTCGTTCAAATTGCGCGCGCTGCTGGGCACGCCCGTGGCGGCGAAGGTAGGGGTTTGTGCCTGGTCCAGGCCGATTAACAGACCGGCGCCGCTGCCCATTTGCTGCATGGCAGCCAGCATGCTGCTGCCTACTTGAGCACTACCGGCCAAGGTGGCACTGCTCAGGCTGGCGTTGCTGCTGCCGGCCAATTGTTCGATGGCCGAACCTGCTGTGCTGGTGCTGGTATTCAGCAGGGCGTTGTACAGCGTATTGTTTTTGCTCAGGGATGCCAGGCTGTTGGCCGCGCGACCGCCGTTAGCCGTGCTGGCGTAGTCGCTGAAGGCGACGTCGTTGCGCGTGTAGGTCAGGCCGACCTTGGTCGGGTCGTATGTCAGCGTTGGGGTCAAAAACGCATAGTCGCTGCTGACGCTGCCAAATTTGCCGCTGATACTGCCAGCTTCGAGCACGGTGTAGCTGCTCTGCCACGGATAAGCATTACTGGTGGCGTTGGCATTGACCACCAGTGAGGCACCGTTGAGGTTGGCGTTGCCCGCGACGTTGAGCGTGGCGCTGCTGCCATCCGCGTTGGCGCCAAAGGCCAGCGTCGAGCCACTGCCCATGGTCAGGTTGCCGTTGACGCTGGCTGCACCTAGCACGGTATTGGCGAGCAAGGTCCCGTTGACGTTGAGATTGCCGACCGTACCGCCGCCTCCATACACCGCGCCTTGATCCACGGTCATGGTGCCGGCGATACCGCCCTGATTGATCAATTCGGCGCCACTGAGAACAGCGCCGCCCACGCTGAAGTCGCCACTGCCGGTCAACGTCCAGACGCCCTGACGAACTTGCAGAGATTCAAAGTTTTGGCTGGCGCCAAAGCTGCCGCCCAGCGCGTCGTCCATGATCAAGGTGTTGGTGCCGGTGCCGCCATCCACCAATCCGTTAAAGCGACTGCCGTTGCGCAGGATCAACGTGTCGTTACCGCCGCCAAGGTCCAGCGCCAAGCCATTGGTGCCGCTGATTACGCCGTCGTTGATCACCTGGTCGTCGAATTCGCCGACCAGCTTGACGCCAAATCCGTCCAGCCCACGAATGGTCCCGTGGTTTTCCAGGTAGGTGGCGCCGACGCCGGAACCACCGCTGCCGTCATCGACCAAAATTCCGCTGTTGGCGCCGCTGATCATTGC
Organism: Pseudomonas sp.; assembly: GCF_026224925.1. Taxonomy (GTDB): domain Bacteria; phylum Pseudomonadota; class Gammaproteobacteria; order Pseudomonadales; family Pseudomonadaceae; genus Aquipseudomonas. The sequence goes on from NZ_JAMFRV010000334.1 coordinate 12,038, forward strand.
ACCCTTAGCGTTGAGAATGTAGCCACCGCCGGCGGCAATGCCTTCGCTGCCGTTGGCGAAGCCGTTTTTATCGACACCGCTCGCGCCCACGCCCTGGATCGTGCCGTAGTTTTCGATATGGCCGATGAGGTCGATGTCGACCCCGTCGCCATCACCGTTGGGCTGTAGGCCATTGTTGGCCCCAGTGATGGTGCCGTAGTTGATAACCGTGCCGCTGCCATCCGAACCAAAGCCGGAGCCGTTGCGCCCGATTACTGTGCCGAAGTTGGTCAGCGTGGCGCCCAGGTCGGTGGTGATGCCATGGCGACCGCCTGAAATCAGGCCGTAGTTGGTCACTGTGACACCGGTCGCGGAGTCGATGTCTATGCCGTCGAATTTATCGGTAGCGGTCTTGGAGTCACCTGTAAAAATCTCGCCATAGTTGGTGATGCTGGCGTTGGAGCCGGTCTTCATTCCGTCGCTGAGGTCGCCCCGGATCAGGCCACCCTCACGGTTGATAATGGTGGTTTTCACGCCCGCACCGCGCAACGCATCAAGGTCCAGGCCTTGGCCGGTCAGCGAATGAATGGTGCCGCTGTTGTCGATGACAATCGTGCCGCTAGGGATGTTGCTGTTGATGCGCAGGGCATCGTCGAAACCCTCGATCAGACCGCCCGCCCGGTTGGTGATGATGTAATTGCGCGCTTTTGTCTCATCGCCGCTGCTGTCAAACGCCCGGCCGGCGGTGGAAATAATCTTGCCTGAGTTGTCGACCACGACGCCCGCGCC
>NZ_JAMFRV010000335.1 GCF_026224925.1 Pseudomonas sp.
CCCTCGCGTTGCTACTGAGCGCGCAGGCACAAGCAACCCCAACAGCGATGCAGGCACAGACGACGCGCTGTACGCAGAGCGCTAACTTATTGGCGTGCAGCGATGGGCTGGGCAATCGATACAGCGTGGCAACGGCTGGCGCGACTTCCTACGTGCGAGGTTTTGAAGTTCAGGGCAATCGCCTATGGGCACAAACCAATAGCCGATACGGCATGATCACGTTCTTCACCGGCTTAGCTTCAAACGGCGAGGCATGGATCGGCTACAGCCAGCGTGTCGGCTGGACAACCATCACCCGAGTTTCCAGCTCTGACGGCAAGCGCAATAAGTTCACCTGCAATCGTATGGGCGGCTGCCAGTGACAGTGAAAATCACACCTGGCCTTGCTTGTGCTCTTGCGCCCACGCCATGTAGGAATCAACTGGCGGGTTGTGTTTGAAGTAGCGCTGCAGGCCTTCAAATAAACCATCAGCAACGGCCTGCTGATGGCGCGCGGTAACCAGTCTCTCGCTGTCGCGTACATTGGAGATAAAGCCGGTTTCCACCAGAATCGACGGCACGTCAGGAGATTTGAGCACGGCAAAACCCGCTTGCTCGACGCGCTTCTGATGCAAGGTCGTGATGTCGGCCAAGCTTCCCAGCACGGTGTTGCCCAACTGCAGACTCGCCGCGATCGTCGCGTTCATCGACATATCGAGAATTACCCCGGCCAGCATTGGGTCTTTGTCTTTCAGATTAAGCAGGCTGGTCGCACCGATCAGGTCGGCACCGTTCTCACGTTGGGCCATGAAGCGCGCCGTGGCCGACGTGGCCCCTCCTTCCGACAGCGCATACACCGAAGCACCCGATGCAGTCAGGCGCGGCGCGGCGTCGGCATGCACCGAAATGAACATGTCAGCATTCATCTTGTGCGCAATCTCTACGCGCTTGCGCAACGGTACGAAAAAGTCATCGTTACGCACCAGGCGCACATCAAACCCTTTCTCACGTTTCAGGCGCTTGGCCAACAACTGAGCAATAGACAGCACCACATCTTTTTCGCGTTGGCCTTTTGAACCAATGGCACCGGGGTCTTTACCGCCATGACCGGGGTCGACCACTACCATGATGTCGCGTTTGGGATGGGCGCTGTCTCGTAGCGGAGAAGGCTGTTCAGGCGGCGCTGCAGCACCCACTGCGGCGATCTGCACCGGTACATGCGCCGCGTTGCCTAAATCGACCACCAACCTATGGCCTTGGGAGCCCTCAGGGCCCAGCAAGAAACTGCTGAGCTGCACCGGGTTGGTTAGGTCCAACACGATGCGCGTGTCGCCTTGGCCAAAGTGCCCGGAGCGAATGGATTTTATAGGTGTATTGGCCAACGCAAGTTGGCTGAAATTGCCAGTCAATTGCGCGCCGCTAACGTCGATGATCAAACGTTCCGGCGCGCTTAACGTGAAGGTTTTGTACTGCACTGGGCCGCTTAGATCGAACACCAAGCGTGATTTTTCGTCTGTTCGCCACAAACGCACACTACGAATCTGCGCGGCAGATGCACCCAACGGTAACGCTATGGCCGCACTGGCCAGCAGAAGGTTGAGCAACATTTGACGTCTGTGCATGGGATGTACCGTAGAAATGGGAGAGCATCCAAGCTCAAAAAAGGCATCGTTGGATTAATGGTTATAATATAACATGACTTTTTACCTCAACAACGGACCTTTTTATGAACGCGCTGACTCTGCCAGATATTGCCGTGCAAGCTCTAGACCAAGCATCTCCATTGGATTGGGTCGGTATGTGTGCTATCGCCTTGCCTATTACGTTCAAAGGTCAACGCATCACCGCCAAAGCAGATGCAGGCGTAAGCCTTGATGACAACGAAACACGCGGCATTCATATGTCGCGGTTGTATTTGGCGCTCGAAGTTCTGGAAAACGAAGAACTTAACCCCGCACTTCTTCGTCGACTTTTAGAACAGTTTTTGGATTCCCATAAAGGCTTGTCAAATAGCGCATTTTTACGTATCGAAGCTGAACTGTTGCTGAAGCGATCCGCATTAGTGAGCGCGCTGTATGGCTGGAAATCATATCCTGTGGAAATAATTGCTCGCATTGAACACGGAGTGTTCCACGTGGAACTTACGTTCGACGTCAGTTATTCGTCGACCTGCCCCTGTTCCGCCGCACTCGCAAGACAGCTCATTCAGCAGCAATTTGCTGCAGATTTTTCAGGCAAGTCACTGGACCATGCACAGGTTTTGTCTTGGCTGGGATCGACACAGGGCATCGTTGCCACGCCCCATAGCCAACGCAGCAGCGCCAAGGTGCATGTGCAGTTGAATCCGCTTATGCACGAACTCCCAATAGTGGAGCTAATCGACGACGTAGAACACGCCCTCGGGACTGCGGTGCAAACGGCTGTAAAGCGTGCGGATGAGCAGGCGTTCGCTTTGGCGAATGGTCAGAATTTGATGTTTTGCGAAGATGCAGCACGCAGAGTGAGCCTCGTACTCAAAAGAGTACCGGTCATAAACGCGTTTGATCTGACGGTCGTTCATGCTGAAAGTCTTCATGCCCACGACGCCGTGGCCAAGAATAGCTGGCAAAGAAAAACTGAATAAACTTTAAAGAGGTTCCACCCGATGCGCGTTGCCTTGCTTGTGTCCAGTTTATTGATGGTGCCGCTGTCATTGTCTGCGGCAGAAAAATTGAAGGTCGTCACTAGCTTCAGCATTCTTGCCGACATGGCTCATCAAGTCGGCGGTGAATACGTCCAAGTCGTCAGCTTAGTCGGCCCGGATCAAGATGCTCAAGGTTATAAACCAACCAACGACGATGCGAAAAAACTGGCGCAGGCAAATGTGATCATCCAGAACGGCTTGGGCTATGAGCCTTGGATCAACGGTCTGCTTGCGCGCAGTGGCACCAAGAAACCGGTGGTCACGGCCAGCAACGGCGTCACACCTCGTACAGTGGACGTGGACGGTAAGACCGTGATTGACCCCCATGCCTGGCAAAGCGTGCCAGACGCTGAGCTGTACGTGAACAACATCGTCACGGCCTTCAGCGCAGCGGACCCCGTGCATGAGAACGCGTATATCTCAGCCGGCAAAGCCTATACCAAACAACTTCACGCTCTGATTGCTGATGCCCATTTGAAAATAGGCTTGATCCCTTCAGGTACGTTACCGCCAGGCAGCCGACGGTTCGTAACGTCGCATAACGCCTTTGGTTACTTGAGCCGATCCTATCAGATCGAGTTCGTGGCGCCGCAGGGTGTGTCTGCTGAGGTTGCGTCAACCCCTGAACAGGTCGACTCATTGATCGCGAAAATTCACGACAACAAAGCTAAAGCGGTACTGCTGGACAACACCCAGGCCCCCGATCAGCTCCAGCAAATCGCCGACAAAAGCGGATTGCCGGTGAAGGGTACCTTGTACACCGACGCCCTATCAGCCAAGGGTCAGGCAAGTACATTTATTGGAATGTATCAAGCAAACATCAACACCCTGCGGGACGCATTAGGTCAGCCTTAAACCCAAGGACCTATATCGGGAAGGTAACAACGCCATACATCAGGAACACCGCGTTGCCCACTTCCCGAATGAATTCGGTCCCACAGTTACTCCCTAGAGAAGCCTTAGCATCAAGTCCTCGGTTTAACCGCCCCGCATTGCTGACCCAGCCATACAGCACGGGTGTCCATACTGCCATTTTGTTGCACGCCAGTGGCATTGAACGTACCGACAACCGAGGTGCTGAATTCCCGATCACTCTGGAATTGCGCAACGCCGGTGCCTTGCGCTTTAGGGCAACTGAAACGGAATTTCCAGGTCTTGCCGTTGCGGTCGGTGATTTGCTGATTGCAGCCCGACTTAGGGTCCGTCAGCGGAATATTGTCTGACTTGACCTGATCCTGCGTAAGGCAAACCCGCACGCCCTTCCCCGCCATGGTCACGCCCTGTTTCTGCATGGCCTGTTCCATCATCGCTTGCTGATCAGGTGCTAGGCTTTTCAATTGATTCAGCATCAATTGCAAATCCGGTAACGGCTGACCGTCCACCTGCATATTGCTGGTGGTCAGCTCCCACAACCCAGGCTGCAGCATCTGCGCTTGAGCCAAGGGCGCACCCAGGCAAAACAGCAAAGCCAAAAAACGTGTCTTCATGTGCATATCCTTTGTGAAACGACCGGTCATGCGCCAGCCTGACGATGAGTCTTAGACGATGCAAGCGCCAGCCAGTTGCAAGCGGAATAAAATAGCGACAATTAACATCCGCTGTGGTCTGTTAGAGACTTAACAAAACCAGGAGCAGAGTTACGCATGGATTTTCACATTCCGTCTTTTGTCGGCTATTTGATCGGTTTCACCCATCTGGTTGGACTGATTGCTGCCATTCACGCCCTACTTACCGTCCGTACCGCTCAAGGCGCGATTGCCTGGGCCATGCCGCTGATATTCATCCCTTACGTCACTCTTATTCCGTACCTGGTGTTTGGTCGTAGCACGTTCGATGGCTACATCAAGGCGCGGCGTCAGGCTAACCAGGAAATGCGCGCAGCGATTGGCACGCTGAACTGGCGACCGTGGGTCGAAGAAGCAGTCACGGCGCGCCGCTCTGACGCGTACGCCTCGCTGCGGGCGATGCCACGCTTGGGGCGCATGCCGTGCCTAGCCAATAACGAGGTGTCATTGCTGATCAACGGAGAAGCGACCTTCGCCGCCATTTTCGAAGCCATCCGTGGCGCTAAAAAAGCAGTGCTGGTTCAGTTCTTCATCATTCACGACGATGACCTCGGTCGACGCCTGCAGGCGCTGCTCCTGGAAAAGGCGGCTGAAGGCGTGGCGATCTACGTCCTTTACGACCGCGTTGGCAGTCACGCACTGCCCGCCAGTTATAGCGAAACGTTGCGCAATGGCGGCGTGCAAATAAAAGCCTTCGCGACACGCAGCGGCTGGCTGAATCGCTTCCAGATCAATTTTCGTAATCACCGCAAGATTGTGGTCGTGGATGGCTTAAAAGGTTTTGTCGGCGGGCATAACGTCGGCGATGAGTATTTGGGTAAACAGCCGCCACTCGCGCCATGGCGCGACACCCATGTGGCTATCGTTGGCCCAGTGGTGGCGTGCTTGCAGGAGTCCTTTGCCGAAGACTGGTTTTGGGCCACCCGCGAATTACCCCCACTGATCCTGCCCGAGAGCTATCCCGAAGACGGCGTACTCTGTCAGTTACTGGCCAGCGGGCCGGCGGACGCGCAAGAAACTTGTTCATTGTTTTTTGTGGAAGCCATACACGCCGCTGAAGAACGCGTGTGGATCACCAGTCCCTACTTCATTCCTGATGAGGCCGTCTTCGCAGCACTGCGTCTGGCCGTTCTACGGGGCGTCGATGTGCGGATTTTGCTGCCGTCGCGGCCGGACCACTATGTGGTCTACGCGGCCTCAAGCCTGTTCGCCTTCGAAGCGGTTCGCGCCGGCGTCCGGATCTTCCGCTATGAGCCGGGCTTTCTGCACCAGAAGGTGGTGTTGGTCGACAGCGAAATCAGTGCCATTGGCAGCGCCAACATGGACAACCGTTCGTTCAGGCTTAATTTTGAATTGATGTTGCTAACGGTGGACAGCAACTTCGCCAGCCAAGTCGAAAGCATGCTTAATGATGACTTCGCCCTCGCCCGAGAAATCGCACTTGAGGAAAGCAAGGAAACCCACCGCTTGCAAAAACTCGGCATGAGCGTCGCGCGGCTGGTGTCGCCGATTCTCTAACCGCACAATGCTGCGGGGTCCGAAGACCCCGTAGTCATAGCTTCAGCGGTAAATATCTTCCCGCGTCAACGGCAAGCCATGGCTGCCATCGGCATAGGGTTTTACCGCCAGGATTTGGTGCAAATTGATCCAGCCCCGGGCGAACGCATACGCACAGCCGGCCAAGTACAGGCGCCATATGCGCAGCGTTTGTTCCGGGACCATTTGCGCCGCTTCATCGAGTCTCGCCTCAAGACGCTCGCTCCAGTGTTCCAGCGTGCGCGCGTAATGCAACCGCAGGCTCTCTACGTCGACGATTTCCAAACCCGCCTCACTGATAAACGCGCTGATCATCGAGACGTGTGGCAGCTCGCCGTTAGGGAACACGTAACGCTCGATGAAATCACCTGCGCCCCGCCCAACCGGACGACCATCAGTGTACTTGGCGGTGATGCCATGGTTCATCACTAGACCGCCTTCACGTACCGCGCCGAACAGGCGTTGCGCGTACAGTTCAAGGTTGGCATGGCCCACGTGCTCAAACATGCCGACGCTGACCACTTTGTCGAAACGACCATCCTGAGGCAGATCACGGTAATCCAGCAGCACTAACTCAACCTGATCCTGCAAGCCCTCTGCAACAACGCGTGCGCGGGCCAAGGTCAGTTGCTCCTGGCTTAAGGTGATGCCGAACACTTTCACGCCATATTCACGTGCTGCAAATCGCGACAAGCCACCCCAACCGCAGCCGACATCCAACAGATACTCGCCCGGTTGCAGCCGCAGCTTGCGGCACAAGTGATGAAACTTGTCTTGTTGCGCTTGCTCAAGGGTTTCTTCGCCGGTTTTGAAATAAGCGCAGGAGTAGACCATCTCTCGGTCAAGCCAGAGTTGGTAGAACTCATTGGAAAGGTCGTAATGGTAAGAGATCGACGCCGCATCGGTGGCTTTGTCGTGTTCCGAGCGGACCGCCAGATAGGGACCCTCATCATCCAGCAACGCTTGGCTTAATTCGTCGCAGACACGGATGACTTCGCTGATTGATCCTTCTAGCTCCAGTCGGCCTTCAACGAAGGCACTTCCAAGCAGATCCAGACTGGGGTGAGTGAATTGCGAAACCAATTGTGGGTCTTTCACCACGATAGTAACGCTAGGTGTCGGGCCAAGATCGAGTTCGTGGCCATCCCACAGTTTCAGCCGTAGAGGCAGATGAAGATTCTGCAAGGCTGTTGGAAGTTGCGCGAGCATTAGTAAACCCCCTATCCAGAAACTCAGGAAAAAGGGTAGTCCAGAAGCACCGCTGCTGCCGAAACCTTCGGCGATTGGCGTGTAGCGTATGACGGTGAAGAAACCTTGGGGTTAAAGCCTGTATCCCAAAGTTTCGAGCCAATTCCCAGCGTGCAATGAAGTACCCTTATCAAGAATGACTGCTAATTTGTAACAGAGTTCTACAAAGCTCAAGCAATTTTTTATACTTAAGGAACACGTCTAGCCCAGTACTCTCGGTGAGAGGCCCGGGCTTCTAGGCCTCTGGCTTGCTCTCCAACTTTAGTAGCGGCTCTTGAAAACGCAGTAGCCGACCGGCGTTTCCAAGGACCAGCAAGGTGCTGAGGTTATGCAGCAGCGCTGCAATCATCGCGCCCGCAGCCCCGAGCAAACCGAAAGCCGCCATGGCAACGATGGCCAAGGTCCAGCCTAATCCGATGATGACGTTGACGTGTAAGGTCCGTCGGCATTGGCGGCTTAAGCGTACGCAGGTGCCTAAACGACGAAGGTCGCTGCCAATCAACACGATGTCAGCCGATGCCAGTGCGATGTCAGCACCGCCAGCGCCCATTGCGACCCCCACCACCCCGGCTTTGAGCGCCAGCGAATCGTTGATCCCGTCGCCCACCACCATCGGCCGAAAGCCACTTTTGATTTCGCCCATCACTCGATTGAGCTTATCTTCGGGCAACGCCTGAGCCTCGATGTCACTGATACCCACTTCCAGCGCAAGGCTGTCCGCCACGCTTTGACGGTCGCCGGTCAGCAGCAATTGGCGTCCCAGCCCTAAGTCACGCAACTCAGCCAAGGCCTGACGCGCTTCGGGCTTCAGGCTATCAGCCAACAGCAGCCACGCAAGGAATACACCGTCGACGGCCAGCCCGGCAATCGGGCCATCGTGATTCGGTACCGGCGATGTGCTGATGTTCAGTTGTTCAAACAATTCCGGACGGCCCAGCGCCGCAAGGCCGTGCTCTGTTTGAGCGACGACACCCAGCCCCTGCCGCTCATGGATGTCGGTCAAGACCAACAGTTGATCCTTCTGCACCAACCCGGCCAACGCACGGCTGACGGGGTGACTGCTGGCCGAACCGAGACTCGCCGCGAGCGGCAGTAGCGAACTTTGCTGGGCCAACACTGACTGTATCGATTGCAGGCGCAAGGTGCCGTAGGTCAGGGTGCCGGTTTTGTCGACCACCAGCGAAGTCAGGTCCGCCAGCTCTTCAAGAAATGCCGAGCTGCGAATCAAAATACCGTGGCGGGCCGCGACTGCGATCCCGGCAATAGCGGTGGCAGGCGCCGACAACACCAAGGCGCAAGGACACGCGGCAACCAACACCGCCAACATCGCTTGCGCATCATTGGTGATGAACCAAGTCACGGCGGCAATCATCAACACCAGCACCATGTAGCTGCCGGCATAACGTTCCAGCAGTCGAGTGATGGGCGGCTTGGAGCGCTCAGCGCTTTGCATCAGGGCGATTACTTTGCCCAACGTAGATTCGTCGCCAATGCGTGTCACTTCAATGCGCAATAAACCATCGAGGTTGATCGCACCACCGAACACTTCGATGCCGACCCGCGCCTCCAGCGGCACCGATTCACCGGTAATCGGCGCGGTGTCGAGGCTGGCTTGCCCGGAGCGCACCACGCCATCGGCAGGTACTCGGTCACCGGCACGCACTTCCACCAGATCACCGGCCACCAGTATCGAGTTATCGACCTCGCGTACTGTGCCGTCGGCCTCAACCAATCGTGCGTGGCTGCGCGTCAGGCGACCCAAGGCTTGAATCGCTTCTTGGGAACCGATAACGCTGCGCTCTTCCAGCACATGACCAAAAATCATGATGATGGGCAGCAACGCAGCGGTCATCAAATCACCGGTGGCCCAGGCGCCGAGCATTGCCAAGGCGATCAACTGATCGGTGATGCCGTGCAGGCTGGGGTAGCGCAGGCTGTGCCAACCGGCACTGACCACCGGCACCGCAACCAGCAACGACGCCACACCCAGCAGCATCTGGCTGACGCCGGTTTGTTCAGGCACAAAAAATCGCCAGGCGAGCCCTAACGCCAACAAACCCAAGGCGAGCATGGCCAAGGTTAATTGCCGAGCCGCGCTGCGTTGCTCAGCGTTACTCAGCATGCTGACTGGGACTTCGGTGGACTCGGGCTCAGTCGTTGCTTCGTGAGCGTGGGCACTCATTTCTCTGCTCCCTGAATGATCAGGTGGGAATCGTCACGGGGGTCGACTGTGGTCACGGAGCCGGCCTGGCCAAGAATTTTGGGCACGCGCTCACGGTAGATGCGCATCATCAAACCCGGATCGCTTTTGTCACGAACCGACTGCGCCAGACTGGTGACCGTCGCGGTGTCAGCTTGCGCTTTGGCAAGGCGTTCGGAGGCCTGGGCATGGGCTACTTGCACGGTGCGGTCCGCTTGCTGGGTAGCGGTTTGAGTGAGTTTTTCTGCTTCGGTGCGCGCATTGGCAACGGCCTGATCCGCGAGCTGACTGGCGGTCAGTACCGCATTGAAGGCATTCACTGCAGTGGTCGGCAGACTCGATTGCACATCGACCCGCGCGATTTCAACGCCCAGGCCCACGCCCGTGGCGGCCAGCTCGGTCAAACGCTGGTTAATGCCGCGAACCAAGTCGCCGCGCAAGCGCTCACGGCGTTCTGCGGACTGGCTGTCAGGGCTGACCATCTCGGGACGCGCCACCAGGATCGTGTCCAGGTCGCGCGCGGCGGTCAGGGCCACGGTGCTGCGATTGACCAAACGGTCCAGCGCAGGCAATACATGTTCGCCCTGCAGCACGAAGGCGTATGGGTCGGTTACTTTGTAATACACCGTCACGTCGAGCTGTACCACACCCGCATCACCGGTCAGCAGATAGCCGGACCCGGCCAACGCATCGCTCATCGGCGTCGCGAAGCTTGAGATTCGGTCCGCATCCAAGGCGAGCTTGGAACGCAGCAGGGTTTCAACATGACGCTCGATCACTCGGTCCGCCGACGGCAGCAGCACCACTTGCTCGAACGGCTGAGGCCACGCGGTGAGCAAGCCGGCGCTTTGAATACGCTCCAAAGCGCCAAGACGCAGCACCACGGCGCGGTTTTGCGGATCGATCTGGCGCACGTTGGACAACGCCCAGCCGAGGGCTGCAAGCAACGTCACGGCATACAGCCCGAGAAACGCCAGGCGGCTAGCCTGCAACCACGGGCTATTGACCGGGGGCCGTTGAGGGACGACTTCACTCATGGTTGCGATCCGCTTTTAGCGTCCAGCGTTGGCGGTCCATCAACCAACACGCGAAATGGCGCGGCGTCGGTGCGCAGAATCAATTTAGTCCCCGGCGTGACCACGGTGCCCAAGGTGTCCAACGACCGCAGCAGGTTGTAAAGCTGTGGCGATCCGGCGTACGCCTTACCGTAAATCTGTGCTGCTTCGACTCGCGATTGCGCTTCGATATCAGCCGCTTTGACCGTGGCGTCTGCCTCGACGATCCGCGCATCACGTTCGGCAGCAGAACGAATCTGCGCCGCCTCGCGCTTGCCGATCGCCGTGCGTTCGGTGGCGATGGTTTCGCGTTCCGCTCGCATGCGGTCGACGGTTGCGTTCAGCGTCACCGACGGCAAGGTCAGGCGCTCGACGCCCACCTGTAGGACGCGCACACCGTAGGTCGAGAGCAACTGTTGCTCGATTTGACGGCGCAGTTGATCCTCAAAATCCGTGATTTTCACCTGATTGGCATCAGTGTTGATCAAGCTCGACAGATCAAAGCTCGCGGCGGTGGTTTCCAGCGCCGAGCCGACAAAGGTACGAATTTGCCGAGCGGCTTCGTCTGGCTGATTTTGCACCGCACGCATGAAGCGCTGCACGTTGTCCGGGTCGTCCTGCACCTGCCAGGCGACATAGGCTTGCACGATGATCCGCAGGCCATCGCGAGTCCCCACGTCCTGCAGACCGCTGGAGGTAGTGCGCAACCGCAGGTCCACCGGAATGGTCGCCTCAAACGGTGCCGGCCAGCGCCAGCTCAAACCTGGGTCGAGCAGTACCCGAGACGGGTTGCCAAAACGAGTAATGACCGTGGCTTCGCCCGAGCGCACTTGCACCAGGCTGGCCGCCGCCACGGCAAAAAGAATCAGCAGCAGCGCCCATGCAGTTCGGCGCCAAGGGAAAGCCGCTGGCGTCGACGCGTCGCCATGTTGATGACCGTGGTGATGCCCCGCGTGGCCGTGGTCATGGCCAGCGTGGTCGTGATGATCGTGGGAATGAAACAGACTCAAGGGACGACTCCTTAATTGGCGGCTTTACTCGGCGCCGTTGGGTCTGCCGGTAACGTGAAAGTACGTAAATCGATGGTCGGTGCAGTGTCGCCGCCGAGTCGGTGGTCGAGGATCAGTAACTTGGCGTGGGCCAGGCCTTGGCTCAACTGCGTTAAATATTGCTCCAACAAGAACGCCTTGCCCGCCTGGTCATACGCCTGACGTTCGGCGCTGAAGCGCAAATCCGCGCCTTGGGCGGTGGCCATTACTTCTCGGGCACCCGCAGAGGCATTGTCTTTTGCCACGCTGGCGTTAAGTTCAGCGAGGTTAGATTGCTCACTGGCTGCACCGCGTTCCCGAGAAATCAACGCCTGGGCGCCGATTTGCGCCGCCTGCACGGCGTGATAAGCGTTGGCCGCCCCGGCCGGTGGGTGAATCGACTCGACAACCGTGGCGAGAATTTCTACGCCACTGTCGAGCTTCTTCAGATCGGCTTGCACGGCATTGCCGATGTCGGCAGACAGCGCTGCTCGTTGCTCACCGAGCAACTCGTCAAGGGTACGCGAGGCAAAGTCATGAACCAGTATGCGACTCGCGGTGCTGCGAATCAGGGTTGGCACGTCGGCGGTGTTGTAGGTCGCCGCCATCGCGGCCTGGTCGGTCAGGCCAATGCGATAGACGAACCGCACGTCCATGTTGACGATCTGAAAGCTCTGCTTTTGAGTCGAAGGTTTGTCACCGGCACTGCTGGCGATCACCTGAGATTTTTCATTGATGTGGCTGGCGTCCCATAGACGGTTGGCGCTAAGCGGCGCCGGACCTTCAGCGGGCTCAAGGACTTGCTCAACGGCATTGGACTCCGAAACACTGGTGGCAAGCTCATGCACTACGCCATTTTCTACCGCCAACATGCGGCCGAAAGGCCATGGCAAACCCGCATGCAGACCGGGACCGAAAACCTGCACAGGCTTGCCGAAGCGCTCATAGATGCCGCGGCCCTGCATCGGAACCTCATGCACACCACTCAGTACCCAACCAAGGCCCACTACCACCGCCAGTACTGGCAGAAACGCCCGACGCATGTAGGTAAACGCCCATATCTGGCGCAGGTCGATACCGAACCTGTTGTGCAGTTCGTTCTGCAGCGCCAACAACGGTTGTGGCGGCCAGCGCAGCAGACCAGCGATGAAGCTGCTGGCCAACAGTCTCGGTTCGATCCGTTCGTTGCGCGGGCTGAACAGCGACATCAACGCCCGCAGTAACAACTCCAAAGCCACCAGCGCAGGCAACAGGCCGACCAACACCGCAAGGCGTGCGGGCCAGAGGCGGTCGGGGGTCGAGAAGAACAGGCAGAGTGCGCTGAGCAGCAAGCTGGCAATCGCAACCCGGGTTAGCTGGGCGAGTTGTGCGGCCTCAGGCCATTCGGCGGCCAACTCATGGGTCAGCTGGCGCTCCAGCACCAACAACCCAAAGGCCATCAACAGGGCAACGGCGCCGACGATAGGGCCCATAGACCCTAAAGACGACCCGACGAGGCTGAGGTTCCACCCCCACTTCACCACAAGAAGCACCAGTAACGCCCAGCCACCCAGCCATACCGTCGGTAATCCGACTTGAGCTAAAAGCGATACGTCGCTGCCTCTGATGCCGCCCAATATCCGATCGTACCAACTGGGCGGTTCATCAGACTCGGGGGCGTCGTCTATGGGTAGCGGCTCAATAACAACAGGGCCGTGTGAAACCGCGAGGGTTTGCGCGCGCCAACGGGCAATCCAATACGCAGACTGCACTCCGGCAACCAATACCCACAACGCGGCGGCGTTATTGATCAGAACCGCAGGCCACACGCTTGCGGGCGAGAACAGCATCGCAAACATCGCAAGCACAAAGCCCAACAACCCCAACCCCGCCAGACCGAAGCCGAGCCTAAACAAGCGGCGAGTATGGAACGCGGCCCTTTGAAAACGCGGCAAACCATCAAGGCCAGCGCTTTCACCATCCAGATCAACCCGCATCGACACCCCAGACCTTACTCATAATGAAGATACCCGTGGGCATAGCCCAACGAGCGTTATGATATAACAAAGGACGTGAAATTTTTGTTCAAATATTTCTAGAGATTTCAGCTGGGGACTGTGGCGATGATGCCGAGCAGGTTTCGACGCTTACCTCTTAACCCTGCGCGAACGCAGGGGCCGTCATGATGACTACGTGGCCGCCGGTATTTTTTTCTGCTTCGCGTTTATGAGATATCGGCCAACTTTCTGTCCGTTAACTTCAATAAAGCTGTAGGTGAAATAAGAAACTGCTACCACCGAAAGCAACACCAAGGCTACCAGCAGGTTATTCAAGATACCGTTTCCCGAATCAATGTACCTGATATCGCCAATCATGGGGGCCAAGGCCAGTCCGGTCTTCTTCTCCAACACAAGAAACATCAAAATAAGCAAGCTCAGCACTATGATATGCGTCAGATAGATTGAATAGGAAAGGCGTCCAAGGAACGTGAAAGCATTGGTCTGTAGGAGCCGGGATATCACGCCCGCGTCAAAAGCAAACAGCATGATGACGCAACAGAATAATATGCTGGAAATAATAGCTTTTTGGTTAAGGTCGGAATTGAGGGTCATTACGATCATGACTAACGCAACGACCTCCAGCAGCGAGGCGGTCGCAAAGGTTGGTTGAACGCTTCGTCTAACTCCTTCAAATATGCTGTATGACATCGCTCCCGCAAAAAAACATGAAAGTCCTTTGTAAGCAAATTCAGTCAAAATACCGGAATGATTATAGAGTAGAAGGAACGCGCACGTGGAGATGACGATCCACACGAGGTGTCTACGGTTGAAACAGAAAAAAGACACCCCGGCAAACAGTATGTACATGTAGTACTCGATACTGATGCTCCACGACGGGTAGTTGAAAGAAAGATTTTCCGTCAGCGGTGTCCAGGCTTGGATCAGGAATAAATTAGGTAGAATTTGTGAAGGGGAATACATGCCAGTGAACGGTTCTTTATTGAAAACGAAACCTTTACGCGATGCCAGCAGCTTCAAGAATTCAAAAATGATAAATGTGCCTAATAAGAACACGTGCAGGGGAACTAATCTAAACGTTCTGAGTATGAAAAACTTTCGAAAATCGAGGTGGCGCTCCAAGCCATAGGCGTGGGTGATTACAAAGCCGCTGAGCACAAAAAAGAACTCAACAAACAAATCCGCGTTACTGAAAAACGCCCATTCAGTAATACTTCCGACTATGTGCAGGTGGTAAACAACCACCGCGAGTGCACAGACGCCCCTGAAACTATCAAGTGCATAAAATCTTTTGACTCGATCCATGATGTCACCTCATTAGATAAACTGTGTGCTTGACCTGTCGAAAAACGGTGTGACGATGGCTTGAATCCTAGATGAGCAGGCAGGTGTCCGCAAAAGTATTGCTGAAGGAATAGATTTATATTTTTACGCATGAAAACCAGTTCAAAAAATGGCGTCAAATTTCTAAGCGGCCTACGTTAACAACCCATACCCGGAGCCTCCCGCATTGGCGGGTAGTGTAAGACTGTACTCCGTCCTACAAAAAATTCAGAAAACTCCCAAGCACTCGAAAGGATTTCTTAACAGGGCATTAAGTTCGGTTACAATTCAATAGTTAAGTGTCTTGCTGTTACAAGTTCGAATGACTACATTCACCGGCTCCATTCGATATACGGCGCCACCAATATGAATAAACATTTGGATTTCCGCGTACCCGTATGTGCGTCAGAAATTGGCAATACGAGCTGCCTGACCATTAATGAACCCGGCTCGGTGCTAGGCTTGAGCAATCTGCTAGACGTTGTCAGCCATGAAATCAGTCAAGAGAGCGGCAAGCGCATCCATCGTCTTACCTTTAAAAGCGGTCAAACGCTGTTTATCAAGGCCGACCCTCGCGCGATCACCGTCCGGGGCTCACGCATCAATTTCGATTCGGACGCCAAATTTCCATCGACGACCTTTCTCAGCGATCCCGCAACGCTTGGTAGCTCTGAGGGCTAGTGCCTTATACCGACGACTGCCCCGCTTGAACAAAATCCTCAGCCAATAGCTTGACCCGCTTGATCCGGGCCGCTCATATTACGTCCGTAATTTAAGTGCGAGATGGCTTTCCGGACTTTTCTTGTCGGCCGTCTACGCTTCCCTCCACTGTCGATTCTTTGTTCAGGAGTTAACCTATGAGTAGCTATGACGTTGTCATCATTGGTGGTGGGCCCGGCGGATATAACGCTGCCATACGTGCCGGTCAGCTGGGATTGAAAGTCGCTTGCGTAGAAGGCGGCGTAACCTTGGGCGGCACCTGCCTTAATGTCGGCTGCATGCCCTCTAAAGCTTTACTGCATGCGTCGGAAATGTACGAAGCCGCCGTCGGCTCCGAGTTCGCCCATCTTGGGATTGAAGTCAAACCCACCCTCAATCTTGCGCAAATGATGAGGCAAAAAGACGAGAGCGTGACGGCCCTGACCAAAGGCATCGAGTTCCTGTTTCGCAAGAACAAAGCTGACTGGATCAAGGGTTGGGGTCGAATCGCAGGGCCGGGAAAAGTGATCGTCACCAACAGCGAGGGCATAGAAACCGAACTTCAGGCCAAAGACATCATCATCGCAACGGGCTCAGAGCCTATGCCGCTGCCGGGTGTCGACGTCGACAACAAACGCATTCTCGACTCCACCGGCGCATTGGCACTGCCTGAGGTGCCCAAGCACTTGGTAGTGATTGGCGCCGGAGTAATTGGTCTGGAACTCGGTTCGGTCTGGCGTCGGCTAGGCAGCCAAGTAACGGTTGTTGAATACCTGGACAGAATCTGCCCCGGTACCGATCTGGAGGCGGGCAAAACCTTGCAGCGCTCGTTGACTAAGCAAGGCATCACTTTCAAGCTTGGCTCGAAAGTGGTGCAGGCAACGTCTTCAGACACTGGAGTGCAGCTCAGCGTCGAACCTGCGGCGGGCGGTGAAGCCGAGCTGATCGAAGCGGATTATGTACTGGTCAGCATCGGTCGTCGGCCTTACACCAAAGGGCTAGGTTTGGACAGCGTCGGTCTGGAGACCGATAAGCGCGGGATGCTGGAAAACAAACACCATCGCACCTCAGTGGCGGGCATTTGGGTGATAGGCGATGTCACGTCTGGGCCGATGTTGGCGCACAAAGCCGAAGATGAAGCGATCGCGTGCCTTGAGCAGATTGTCGGCAAGGCAGGCGAGGTCAATTACAACCTGATCCCCAACGTGATCTACACCCGGCCGGAGCTGGCCAGCGTCGGCCAGACCGAAGAACAACTCAAGGCCGCAGGTCGTGCGTACAAGGTTGGTAAATTCCCGTTTAGCGCCAACAGCCGGGCCAAAATCAACCATGAAACCGAAGGATTCGCCAAAGTGCTGGCCGACGAGCGCACAGACGAGATCCTCGGTGTTCATTTAGTCGGCCCGAGTGTTAGCGAAATGATCGGCGAATACTGCGTGGCCATGGAATTCTCCGCCTCCGCTGAAGACATCGCCCTGACCTGCCATCCACACCCGACCCGCTCTGAAGCGTTGCGCCAAGCCGCGATGAACGTCTCTGGCATGGCGATGCAAGCCTGACTTCAAGCCCACCGCTGTCATTCAAATCGGTAGATGATTGAGTGGCAGCAGACTTGATTGCAGCTCTCGATATTCAAAAATACCGGCCATTTGAAGGCCCAACGCCTGTATCGATATCATTTTTTTTACGTCCTGTAGCGAACGGGTCATCAACTTTGTTATCTAGTGGTGGGTAGTTGTATGCGCCTGGGGCTCGATCGGGCGCATTCCCCACGCTCATGTGCAGGGCAGCACAGCATTAATTTTGAGGCTCCACCGTTATGAATCGCAGGAATCTACTGAAAGCATCGTTTGCTCTCGCGGCCTACACGGGCTTACCAGCAACGGGACTATTTGCAGCTCGGGCTTTCGCAGCCACGGCCGATGGCGACGTCGGGCATTTCGATTTCACGGGCCTGCAAGCCGATGCCAAACAACTGGCCAGCATGCCCTTCGTTGATACCAACGAACAGCTACCGCCCACACTGGCGAACTTGGCTCCCCTGCAATTCAACGCTATTCAGTACGATCCGGCCCACTCACTGTGGGGCGACAACAAAGGTCAACTGGACGTGCAGTTTTTCCATGTCGGCATGGGCTTTAAACAGCCGATACGCATGTACAGCGTCGACCCGCAAAGTGGTCAGTCACGCGAAGTGCACTTTCGCCCGCAGCTGTTCAACTATGACAAAAGCGGCGTAGACAAGACCCAGCTCAAAGGCGACTTGGGTTTTGCCGGGTTCAAGCTATTCAAAGCGCCAGAAATCGCCACCCACGACATTCTGTCGTTTCTCGGCGCCAGCTACTTCCGCGCCGTGGACAGTTCCGGGCAATACGGACTCTCGGCACGTGGTTTGGCGATCGACACCTATGCCAAGAAAAGGGAAGAGTTTCCCAACTTCACCAAGTTCTGGTTCGAGACGCCGACCAAGGAAAGCTCCCGCTTCGTGGTTTACGCCCTGCTCGACTCGCCTAGCGCGACCGGCGCCTACCGTTTCGATATCGATTGCCAGGCCGATCAGGTGGTCATGGCCATCGACGCGCACATCAATGCACGCAAAGACATTGAGCAACTGGGTATATCGACGATGACCAGCATGTTCAGCTGTGGCACCCATGAACGGCGCATGTGCGACACCATCCACCCCGAGATCCACGACTCCGACCGTTTGGCGATGTGGCGCGGCAATGGAGAGTGGATCTGTCGTCCGCTGAACAACCCAGCCAAACTGCAATTCAATGCGTTCGCAGACAAAGACCCCAAGGGTTTTGGTTTGGTCCAGACCGACCATCAATTTTCCAGCTATCAGGACACTGTGGATTGGTATAACCAGCGCCCGAGCTTGTGGGTCGAGCCCACCACTCCGTGGGGTGAAGGTTCGGTAAACCTGTTGGAACTGTCCACCACCGGCGAAACACTGGATAACATCGTTGCGTTCTGGACCCCTAAAGCGCCAGTAACCGCCGGCACTTCACTCAACTTTGGTTACAAGCTTTATTGGAGCGCGCTGCCGCCCGTAGGAACGCCGCTAGCCCGAGTGCATGCGACGCGATCAGGCATGGGTGGTTTCCTTGAGGGCTGGGCGCCGGGCGAGCACTACCCGGAGGTATGGGCTCGTCGATTTGCAGTAGATTTTACTGGCGGCGGCCTGGATCGGTTGCCAGAAGGCACGACTATCGAGCCGGTGGTGACCGTCTCTGGGGGGGAGGTCAAAGACTTCAACGTGCTGGTGATCCCGGACATCAAAGGCTATCGCGTGACGTTCGACTGGTATCCGAACAGCGATTCGGTCGACCCCATCGAACTGCGCTTGTTCATTCGAACCCACGACAGAACGCTGAGTGAAACGTGGCTGTACCAGTATTTTCCGCCAGCACCCGACAAACGCCGCTATAACTAATCGCGGCGACATTAAAAATGGCTGACGCCGACAAGCGTCAGCCGTTTTTACAGATATGTAAATCCCACGTGTCATAGCGAGGCTTCATCAGCCGTCCAATTGCGTACAAATAATGCGCGTCAATTTTATATCAATCTTTAATTATCAATAACTTAAATAAGTGTAAGTTCGGATAGACAGTGCTCGTGATAAAAAATTGACGAATTGAATTGACACTGTCTTCAAGTGGCGTTGATATACCGTTATCTGCTCGCCAAACGCACCCCGCAACTCATGCTCGTAGGCCAACTTCGACTCTACGACGTGCGGTAGCTATGCCTGGGTTTCGTTGACCCCGTAACACTTACTTCCACACCTCCTGCACTCCTTCCTACGCCTGAGAGGGCAGCACACCATGATGTCTAACTCTGCTCTCAACTCGACTGAACGGCCGTCGATCCTGACATTCAACAAATCGACACTGATCATCTGGGTCGCTATCAGCCTGATCGTTAGCGAGACGTTTGCCGGTGCCTTGCGCTATTACTTCGATCAGATGGGCATATCGCCGCTGTTGTACTTGCCGAAAATAGCGTGCCTGGTGTTCTTTGTTTTGGAACTACTGACGTACAAAGCGACCCGTATTCTGTGGCTAGGCGTGTTAATGCTTATGGTTTCAAACGTCCTGGCCATGGTGCATGGCGCTAGCATGACCAACGTTGCCTTCAGCCTCTATGGTTTCAGCCCTCTGCTATTTGGCGCGGTGTGCAGTGAGCACATACTTCATCGCAAAAAACTCTTGGCCTGGGTGATCGCCGGGTGCCTGGCCGCCTCACTGGTGGGCCTGCTGCTGGACAAATACACCACAGTTCCATGGAAAGGCTACAGCTACATGCTGGGTAACACTGAATTAGCGGGCAACACCGCCTGGGCCGATGACGAGCTCGATCGACTTGCCGGTTTTACCAGGGTCTCCAATGCGCTGTCGATCTTGCTGGCGATGTTTAGCCTGTACCTGGCGATGTTTACCCGCTCGCGAATCCTGTTTGGCATCATCGCCGCCGTGGGTTTTTACGCCATTGTGCTGACCACCAGTAAAGCGCCCGCCGCCGCTTTCGCTCTCACCCTCGGAGTCATGGGGCTCTCGCGTCTGCGCTGGACCAGCAGCGCAGTATTCGTTGGAATAGTCGCGATTGGTTTCTTGCTGCCCGTTATCGGCGTGTCGTTTGACTTCGACCCCAACAACATCACCAGCGGTGAACCCTCGTTGGGTTCGCTTTACGACCGCCTGGTCAATACCTGGCCGCACGTCGCGCAATACCTATACCGCCAAGGCTGGAGCATGACCGGCGCCGGCTTGGGCATGTTCGGCAGCAGCCAAGTGCTATTCCCGGTTCCTGGCGCAGGAATACTGACAGGCTCAGACAGCAGCGCCATGTACCTCTGGGGAACGTTCGGCTTCATCGGCCTGGTGCTATACACCATGCAAGTCCCCATGTTCTTCATTCTGCGCGACGGAACCTCGCGCATGGACAACGCATTACTCGCTATCAGCGTTTGCATCTGCCTCACCAGTTGGACCACCGACATGTTCGAGATCACTCTCTCGAATCTGTTTATGGGGTTGGCCATCGGGCGGGCACTTTCGAGGTCCGCCAGCACCCACGCAGTGACGGCAAAAACCCAAGGATTGAGTGATCTTTCCGTGTTATCCGAAC
This sequence comes from Pseudomonas sp., assembly GCF_026224925.1. GTDB lineage: Bacteria > Pseudomonadota > Gammaproteobacteria > Pseudomonadales > Pseudomonadaceae > Aquipseudomonas. The sequence goes on from NZ_JAMFRV010000335.1 coordinate 20,450, forward strand.
TGCGATGAGAGCGCTCATATGCCTTTGAAAACCAGCGTTTCTACTTGTGCCTTGTTCGTCTCTCTGACCTTGTGCTGTGCTGTTTCCAACGCCGAGGATGC
>NZ_JAMFRV010000336.1 GCF_026224925.1 Pseudomonas sp.
ACATGGGTTAAGGTAAGTAATAAGAATTCTCTGACGGTGCTTCATGAATGAGCAAAATGAAGGTCTAGGTCACATGCTTCCGGTTGCTTAGTAGCCGCTAAGGCCTTTCAAGTGATGCTCACGTCCGACCAGCGCCTGAGTATCAAACAGGGTGATGATGAATCTGCAGGCCCGAAGCTTCCTCTACAACGGTGGATTGAAATCCGCCTGGCTCGCAATGCTCAAGCAATAGCCGCATCGGTGACTGTTGCTGGCGAAGAGGAATTTTCCTTCCTGTTTAGAGGGCCCATTGTGGGCCTGGGCCGTATCGTCATCGGTAGTAACATAGAGACTTCGATTCCCAGTGTTAATGCCAAGATTGCCGAGATCAGGTATGTCGACGAGTCCGGCGAGTCTCTGTGGGACTTTCCGCTAAAACCAACGCTCGGCGTTCCAGATAAAAGAGGCCTGCGCGGTGAGCTTAGAATCTACGGCTCACCCACATTTTCAATTACCGGCCCACGTTGGGATGGTACGGTTCTGGATCCCCGTCTAGATCCCCAGCATTACGCATGCGTGCAGTTGCATGAAGATGATCAGCCGCCATTCGATTGGCCTGCCAGTTTGCACGTGCAGATCGCCGATGACGCGGTTCCAGGGCTGTACGGATTGACCCTGTCGCATGGAGCACTGGCCGAGACGTTTCCATTTGTCGTAAGGGCGAAGATGCCAGCGGCGAAAATCCTCTTCCTGCTGCCCACGATGACCTATCACGCTTACGCCAATGAGTCGCTGCCTGAGGCTCTTTTTCCGTGGATTGTTGAGGATCGTGGCCACCGATTCGCGCAGGATAACGGTTGGTTGAGCCTGTATGACCAGCATCGCGATGGGTCGGGGGTCAGTTGGGCGAGCTGGCCGAAACCTTGGGTTACCGTGCGCCCGGATTACATCTATCCCCTTTGCGGTGGGCCGCACGGGTTCCCGCTCGATCTTCATGCATTGCGATTTATTGCAGGGTGTGGCGTGCAGGTAGACGTAATTACAGACCATGACCTCGATCGAGAGGGCGCTGCTGCACTGTCCGGCTGCAAAGCGCTTTTTACGGGCAGCCATCCTGAATACTGGACGCGTCCGATGCACGAGGCGCTGCAGGCCTATCTTGCCACCGGAGGCTCGCTCGCCTATCTAGGCGGCAATGGTTTTTACTGGGCGACCGCAGCCGACGAAACCGGGGTTGAGGTTCGGCGCGGCGTCAGTGGGACGCGTACTTGGGAAGATAAGCCTGGGGAGGGTTATCTGTCGCTAAACGGCGAGCCTGGCGGGCTCTGGCGTTGGAGGGGGAGGCCGGAGCACCAAATCACGGGTATCGGCTCTACCGGTATGGGATTCACTCACGCGCTGCCTTACAAACGCCGTGAGGACAGCTATTCGCAAGAGATGGCTTGGCTGTTCAAAGGAGTAGAAGGTGAATATATCGATGCCCCCGGATTGCTTCTCGGCGGCCCGGCTGGCTATGAAGTTGACCGAATCAGTAGCAAATGGGGCACGCCCGTGGGTACGAAGCTTCTTGCCGAAGCGGGCCCATTTGGAAGTGGATATGTGTGGGAGGACGGCGAGGTGTACGAGCCGGGGGAAGAGCACCAAATCGTTGCGCACATGACCTTGCGTAAAACTGCAGCCGGAGGAATCGTCTTTGCCACTGGATCGGTTTCGTGGCTAGGCGCGCTTCCCTCTGGCGACGAACAAAACGACGTGGGGTTGATCATGCGTAACCTGATCGACTTCATCGATCCAATGAGTCTTGCTTGATAACCACGCGAAGTGGATAGAGCAGAATTATATGAACTGGGAGAAATGCTGTCGAAATCAGCGATTTCTGAATTTGATGATCAAATGTATCTAGAAAGTCGTACATGCTGATTTCTCCGAGATCTATGTCTGGCCTGCACCCGCCCGGTTTGGTGCGAAGTCTACGAGCGAAGGTTAGTGTGCTGTGAACCAGTTGGGGTGTAGCACAGGAAAATGTTCCTTCAGCCAACCCACAAATGCGTCGACCTGAGGCGCAAGATGCGTTCTGCTTGGATAAAGCACGGAAACCAGGCGCGGCTTTGGACGATGGGCCCTGAGCACCTCAACCAGTTCTCCACTTGCGAGGAAGGTCTCAACGGTAATTCCCGGAGCTTGAACAATGCCGAAGCCTGCAACACCACATTGAACGTAGGCATTTGACTCATTCACAGTGATACCACCATGAGGTGTGTGAGGATGATCCTCGCCGTCCACCGAGAAGTGCCAAGGCAGCGGCCTATTGCTTTGACCGGAAAGGAAGCTGACACATCGGTGGTCTACTAGATCTTGCAGGGTTGTGGGTGCCCCGAAGGCTTGGAGATAACCTGGGGAGGCACAGGTCACCATGATGGCGGTGCCAATTTCTCTGGCCACCATACTTGAATCTGGAAGGTTACCAATTCTCAGTACACAGTCGATGCCCTCGGCTACGAGATCTACCGTACGGTCGGTCACACCTAACGCAAGTTCGATTTCGGGAAATGCCTCAGTAAATCTCCTAAGACTTTCCATAAAACTGTGCTGGGAAAATGCAGTGGGAATGTCAATTCGAAGCCGTCCACGTAAGGTCGACCCACTACGGTCGAACATGGATGTGGTCTCTGCGATGTTCGCCAAAATCTCTTTGACGCGTTCGTAAAATCGCTCCCCTTCAGCAGTCAGTTTTACCTTGCGCGTAGTGCGTTGGAAGAGACGGACACCCAGCGAAGCTTCCAGATCCTGAATGGTGCGTGTGACGTACGGACGTCCTGCCTGCATTGCCTCTGCAACTTTGGTGAAGCTCTCCAGCTCCGCTAGCTTGGCGAATACCTGCATAGCCTGTAGAAGCTCCATAAGTCTCCCCCGAGAAGCATGTTAACTGCGATGATTGTTGCTTATCAGGATAACAATCCTGTTGGTTTCTGCACATTTATCCAGAAGTGGGAACGCGGAACAATGTCCTCAGCGTAAAGGGGGAGCTTTTCCTCCTCTGCACCTCAAAACTGCTGGAGACAGAAAATGAAAGCGTGGCTTCTGAAAGATTTTGGCTTGGATAATCTGGTGCAGGGCGAAACGGAAACCCCCGTGCCCCAAGCGGGTGAACTGCTGGTTAAAGTAGGCGCTGTATCGCTCAATTTCCGGGACAAGGCCATCGTTGACGGTATCTATGAACCTCACATGGTGCCCAAGCCGCTGATCCCCGTCAGCGATGCGGCAGGGACTGTCGTGGCAGTTGGTGATGGTGTCAGCCGCTTCGCTATCGGAGATCGGGTCAACTCACACCTCTACTCACGTTGGTTGGACGGCATGCCTGGGCCAGATGAACCCAACTACTGTTTCGGCTCGCCATTGCCTGGTGGTCTGGCGGAATACATGATCATCCATGAAGACAGCGCGGTACGTGCCCCCGACAACATGTCAGATGAGGAAGCCGCGACCCTTCCAATTGCTGCTCTGACGGCATGGTATGCGCTCGTCGATTATGGCCAGATCGAGGCCGGCCAAACCGTTTTGGTTCAGGGATCTGGAGGTGTTTCTGTTTTTGCAGCACAAATTGCTACGGCTTTGGGAGCCAAGGTTATCGTCACCTCCAGTCGTGATGACAATCTGGAAGCTGTAAAAAAACTGGGTGCTGTTGCTGGTGTGAATTATCGCACTACCCCTGAGTGGGCAGAGGAAGTTCTGAAGCTCACTGACGGCAAGGGGGTGGATCTCCTGCTGGATGTGGCAGGCGGTGATGGCATCAATCAATCGATTGCTGCAACAAAGGCAGGTGGACGTATCGCACAGATCGGCTTTCTGACAGGCCAAACCTGTGCCCTGAACCTTATGCCTATGATTTTCCGACAAACAACGATTCGCGGCATCGCCGTTGCTCCACGCTCGTCATTTGACCGAATGAATGAGTTCTTGAATGAGCACAAGATTCGCCCGGTAATCGACCACGTGTATTCATTCGATCAAGCGCGCGAAGCGTACGAACACTTGGCCAGAGGCGCCTTTGGTAAGGTAGTAATCAAGATCGCGTAGGATCAAAAGTTTGTCGTTCAAGACATGCTTCTGCAGACTGATGGCCAACGTTCCATGCTAGCGAGGCAGCTTGGTTGGTTTACTTGTTGCTCATGATGGGACGGGGGCGCGATCTGGGTGCGGCCACTGCTGGTTTGGATTTCAATCTGTTGGCGCTTGCTCTCC
>NZ_JAMFRV010000337.1 GCF_026224925.1 Pseudomonas sp.
GCGTTGGGTGGTGACCCGGACGATTCTTCCAGCGTAGGTGCTTCACTGCACCGTGCATGGGTCGACTTAAAGTCGGTTGTTACAGGTAAGAGCGACGAAGCCATTCTCAACGAGGTTGAGCGCGGTGAAGATCATGCGTTGAAGGCTTATAAAGAAGCGCTGAAAAAGGCAACTGAGAAAAACCTGCCGCCCAGCGTCATCGCACTGATTCAAGAGCAGCTGGCCGGTACGCAGCGCAATCACGACCAAGTGAAAGCCATGCGCGATCAGGCACGTGCAGCAAACTGATCAGCGTAAGCAAACACAAAAAACGCCAGCCAGTCTGGCGTTTTTTATGAGGTGGAGCACTTGGTTCAAGCGGGCCTGGGGAGCGGGTTGAAGGCCGGTGACACACCACATTCAACCCGGTTACGGCCTTTGCGTTTTGCCTGGTACAGAGCCCTGTCTGCGACACTAATCAGCCCGCCAAGCGTATCACCCGGTTGACTGAGTTGAGAGGCAATGCCGATGCTCACGGTGATAGGCTGGTCGTCGTTGGCAAAGCGCGGCAGAGCCTCAATGGTGGCTCGTATCGATTCGGCAATGATAATCGCGCCGTTGAGTGGGGTTTCGGCCAGCACCACTGAAAACTCTTCGCCGCCGTATCGCGCAGCGAGATCGCCTGGGCGCCGAATACGTTGCTGGATAGCCGTTGCCACCTTACGTAACGCTTCGTCGCCCCCGTGATGGCCGTGGCGATCGTTGAACGCCTTGAAATGGTCGACATCAATCATCAGCAATGACATCGGCTTGCCCGACCGCAGTCCGCGTGCCCATTCTGCTTTTATCACCTGATCGAGCCGGCGACGATTGGCTAGGCCGGTGAGGCTGTCAGTGGCAGCGAGTTCGGCCAATTCATATTCAGCTTTTTGGCGCAGGCTTAATTCCCGGCCTAGCAGGAATGTCAGCCAGAGGATGCCAAAACAGAGAATGCCTGTGGCACTGCCCACCAGCCATGCATTGCGCAGCCATATTGCATACACCTCTTCCAGAGACTGGCCGACCACCACTATGAGCGGCAAACTTCCGACCTTGGAGAAGGTGTACATCCGCTCCGTGTTGTCGAGTGTCGAGACGCTGACAAAGGTGCCGGCGCCCTCCAGAAGGACGCGCTTGAAGTTGGGACTTTGGCTGAAGTCTTCGCCTATCAGGTCTTTTGTGCCGGTATTAGGTTGTCGCGCCAGCATAAAACCGTGGGTGTTGATTAAATTAACGTTGCTATCCCGGCCAATATTCAGGCTTTTAAATAGCTCTTTGAAGTACACCAGACGCATCGCTCCGGAGGCAATGCCCTGGAACTCGCCATCAGGGGAGGACATTCTGCGGCTGAAGCTGATGCACCAGTCTCGATACCCCGAATGTAATTTAAACGGGTCACTGATCAGTAGGTCCAGGTTAGAGTTGTCCCGGTGGGCCCGGAAATGCGCGCGATCGGCGAGGTTGATGGTTCTGGGTTTGACGGACAACGAGTCGGCGAGGGTGTCGCCATTTTTGTCCAGCAGGAGCAACTCTCCCTTGTAAGGTGCAGCCGTTGAACGGTCGAACAACACCAGTTGGCGCATCGGTGGCGTAAGGTTGCGTATCTCGGGTCGTTGCCAAGAGGAAATCATGCCTTGTAGCGATGTGTCGTATAGCTCTGTGTTGCGTTGAACGTCCGCGTCAATCAGCTGAACGATATTGGACGCTGAGCGGGCAGCGAAATCCCTCGCGCTGGCGCGTTCGCGGATCAGCAGCGAGGTGACAATAGCCACAATAGCGATGACCGCTAATGCACTGCCGAAAATCAAAATAATTTCCGGTCGCGACCGTCTGCCTGACGTTATGTGGAGGGGGGGAATCGAATTCATGGGTGAGATCTGATTTGACTGAGCTTTAATGGTTTTCTAAGTGACTGATTTGAAACTGATTAGTGGATCTAACTAAGGACTTTTAAAAACAGATAAGTCTATTTGATAAAAATGATATTTCGCGGGGTTGAATCAAAGTGCTTTTTGACAATTATTGCAAGTCGGACGTGTCTTGATCTCTTGTGCGAAACCAGAGCGGCATGGGTTGAATCACAAGGGTTGCGCGCCTTAACAGAATCAACAGCCGCGTTCCACAGGATGCCATTGTATACGCTCTGCGTATTAGCTGCGGCTTGCATTTTGTTGTATCTCTCTGGAAAATGCGCACGGCGTACATTCTCGAGAGGGTTGGTGATGAGTCTTCAGCAGCAGGATTTTCTACGCGATGCGATGCGTCGTTTGGGTTTGACGCGCGATGCGTTCGTGAGTCGCATTGGTGTGTCTCGCAGGGCGCTAGATACCTGGTTGTTGCCTGATGAGTCGCCCGAGTCACGAAAAATGCCGGAGATAGTGCAGCGCTTCGTTTCTGAAATAAGTGCTCAATCTGGATCGCCGGTTAATACGCTGCCCATAAACGGTGTTGAAGGAAATCGACGAGGACTGTCAGACGGCGCGGCGCATCTGCTATCAGTCGATCAATTTTCCCGGGAGTCGGTAGAGGCACTGTTACGAGTGGCGGACATCATGCAACCCATCGCTCATCGGCAGAAGTTCACCCGCGTGTTGGAGGGCGCGGTATTGGCCAATCTATTTTTTGAAGCTAGCACTCGCACGCGTTTGAGCTTCAGTTCGGCCTTTTCCCGGCTCGGAGGTTCGGTGTGTGACACAACAGGCTTTACTTTTTCGTCCATGGCCAAGGGTGAGTCGATTCGCGATACCAGTCGCGTGATCAGCGGTTATGCCGATGCAATTGTTGTGCGTCATCCAGAACAGGGCTCGGTTGCCGAGTTCGCTCAAGCCGCTGTCGTTCCGGTCATCAATGGCGGCGATGGTGTGGGTGAACATCCGAGCCAGGCGTTGCTCGATCTGTATACGATACAGCGCGAGTTTGCGCGCCTGAACAAGACCGTGGATGGGGCCCATATTGCGTTTGTAGGTGATTTGAAATATGGGCGAACGGTGCACTCGCTGGGCAAACTGCTGGGGCTCTACAAACATCTGAAATTTACCTTTGTTTCGCCGCCCTCGCTTGAGATGCCCGGCCATATTGTCGAGGCGTTGGCCATGGGAGGGCATGATGTCGAGCAGACCCACGATCTGAAAAGTGGGGTAAAGGGCGCTGATGTTATCTACGCCACCCGGATTCAAAAGGAGCGCTTCAACGTTGAAGAGACACTGGAGGGTTACAGCGCAGACTTTCAGATCAACCAAGCGCTGGTCAACGCACAATGTGCTGCGGATACGCTGATCATGCACCCACTTCCCCGTGACAGCCGATCAGGCGCGAATGACCTGAGCACCGACCTAGACCAAGACCCGCGTCTGGCGATATTCCGACAGACGGACAATGGTATCCCGGTCCGCATGGCGATTTTCGCCACCTTGCTAGGTGTTGAAAACCAGATCGAACAGTCAATGCGAGACGTCGCCTGGGGCCTCAGAACGGCAGGTTGATGCCGAACGTGTTGGTGCCTTGCTGGCTGTGCACAAACACGGTGCCGCCGTGCATCAGGGCGATGGCTTTGACGATGGCCAATCCCAAACCATGGTTGGCACCGCTGTTGCTGCGTGACGCGTCTACACGGTAGAAGCGCTCGAACAACATCGGCAAGTGTTCGCTGGCAATTTCGGCGCCGGGGTTGGCGACGCCGATGCTGACGTGGTCGTCTTCGGTCTTGATGTCGACCCGAATCACCTGTCCGGCCGCCGTGTGTTGCACCGCGTTGTGCAGCAAGTTAATCAACGCCCGTCGCAGGTGGGCTTTTTCAATGCGTACGCTGGCGTCGCCAACCACCTCGACCCGGACGTGCGCGTCTTCGAGAATGAAGTCCAGGTACTCCAACGTGGTCGCGACTTCTTCGGCCATCGACGTGGAGGTGAGTTCGGTGGCCTTGCTGCCTTGATCGGCACTGGCCAGAAACAGCATGTCATTGATGATCGAGCGCAACCGCTCCAACTCTTCGAGATTTGATTGCAGCACCTCAAAGTAGTGTTCGGCCGAGCGCCCGCGGGTCAACGCCACTTGGGTCTGGCCGATCAGATTGGTCAGGGGTGAACGCAGTTCATGGGCGACGTCAGCATTGAACGACTCAAGCCTCGAATACGCGTGTTCCACCCGCTCCAGAGTGGAGTTGAACGAGGTTACGAACTGATCCAGTTCTGGCGGCAGTGGCGACAGCTGCAAGCGCCCGGACAACCGTGGAGGGGCCAGTTTTTGGGCCTCCAGCGACAGACTGACCAAGGGCTTCAATCCGATCCGCGCCACCCAATAACCGAGTGCCGAGGCCAGCACTATGCCGATGGCTGCGAGGCTGATCAGCGCACTCAACAAAGAATGTTGAGTGTGCCAAAACGTGCCGGTATCGATCCCTATCAGAAAGCGTAGTGGCGGACGTTGGTCCAGCGCCGGGAATTGGCTGACCAGTACTTTAAGCGGGTATTCATGGTCGGCCAGGTTCATGTCGCGCATGCCCAGCGGACCTTTGGCGAAATCACGAATAGCCTCAGACGGGTTACCGAATTCATAGAGCGGACTATCGCTGATCACCCAAAATCGAATGCGTTTGTCGTCTTCGCTGAGTAACTTCAGTTTGGCGGTGATCTTCGCCCATTGCTCCGGCGTGCCGAAACGTGTGACCGTTGATTGCAGCACGCTGTAGCGCGCATCCACCTCGGCTGCTGGCAGTTGGGCCAGACCTTTATTGACCTGCCAGTACAGCGCCCCGCCGATGAGTAAAAACACCAGCAGCGCCACCAGCGCAAACATCCCGCTCAGGCGCAGGGCGATCGAGTTAGGCACTGCGGTTCTCCAGCACGTAACCCATGCCGCGAATGGTGTGCAGTAGTTTATGCTCGAAGGGTCCGTCCAGCTTGGCGCGCAGGCGTTTGATCGCGACCTCGACGACGTTTGCATCGCTGTCGAAATTGATGTCCCAGACCATTTCAGCGATCGAAGTCTTTGACAAAATCTCGCCTTGGCGACGAGCCAATACGCTCAGCAAGGAAAACTCTTTAGCGGTCAAATCCAGTCGGATCCCGCCACGAGTGGCTTTGCGGCTGATCAAGTCGACCCACAGGTCAGCGATGCTGATTTGTACCGGTTCATGGCCACCACTGCGGCGGGTTAACGCTTGCAGGCGTGCCACCAACTCCAGAAAGGAGAACGGTTTGCCCAGGTAATCATCGGCTCCTTCACGTAAGCCACGGATGCGGTCGTCGACGTTTTCCCGGGCAGTCAGCATGATCACCGGCGTCTGCTTGCGGGCACGCAAAGTGCGCAGCACGCCGTAGCCGTCCAGGCCGGGAAGCATGACGTCGAGAATGATCACCGCGTAATCACTTTCCAGCCCCAGGTGCAGGCCTTCGATGCCGTCACGCGCCAAGTCCACGGTATAGCCTTGTTCAGTCAGACCGCGATGCAGGTAATCGGCGGTCTTTTCTTCGTCTTCAATAATCAGCACGCGCATGGGGCGACACTCACTTGTCTATAGCCAGAACCGGCGCTGGCTCAACTGCCGGTTTAGGTTTGCGCCGATGAAACAGTCGTTCCAACTGCAGGTAAATCACGGGTGTAGTGAACAGCGTCAGTGCCTGGCTGACCAGCAAGCCGCCGACCACGGCAATGCCCAGCGGTTGGCGCAACTCCGCACCAACGCCGTAACCGAGCATCAGCGGCAAGGCACCGAGCAGCGCTGCCAAAGTGGTCATGATGATCGGGCGAAAACGCGTCAGGCACGCTTCGAAGATCGCGTCTTCAGGGCTCAGCCCACGGTTACGCTGTGCATCAAGGGCAAAGTCGACCAACAGGATACCGTTTTTCTTGACGATGCCGATCAATAGCACGATGCCGATCAAGGCCATGATCGAGAAATCTTGACCCAGCAACCACAGCAGCAAGAGCGCGCCGATACCGGCAGAGGGCAGGGTAGAAATGATCGTCAGCGGATGCACAAAACTCTCATAGAGCACGCCAAGAATGATGTACACCGCCACCAGCGCTCCGAGCACCAGCCACGGTTGGTTGGCCAGTGAACTTTGAAATGCCTGCGCCGCGCCTTGGAAGTTACCAATGATCGCATTAGGCATGCCGATCTCGGCCTTGGCCTGATTGAGCATGATCACGGCATCGCCCAGCGCGACGCCTGCTGCGAGGTTGAAGGACAGGTTGGCAGCAGGGAACATGCCGTCGTGGCTAATAGAAAGCGGCCCAACGGTGGGCGCATCGACTTTGGCCAAGGCTGACAGCGGGACCATTTCGCCACTGAGCGGTGAACGCAGGTAGAAATAATTCAAGCTCTCGGCCTTACCGCGTTGCTGCGCGTCGAGCTCAAGAATCACCTTGTATTGGTTAATGTCGGTCTGGAACTCATTGATTTGCCGTTGCCCAAAGGCGTCATAGAGCGCTTGGTCGACATCGCTGGTGGTCAGTCCGAAACGCGCGGCCGCGCTGCGATCAATGCTGATATGGGTGATGCTGCCACCCAACTGCAAGTCGTTGGAGATGTCGCGAAACGCCGGATTTTCTCTCAGTTTCTCCGTTAGGCGCTGGGTCCAGGTGTTGAGTAGTTGTCCGTCATTGCTTTTGAGCACGTACTGGTACTGGGCGCGGCTCGGGCCGGAGCTGAGGTTGATGTCTTGCCCGGCACGCAGGTACAGGACTATGCCGGGGACTGTCGCCAGTTTCGGTCGTAGACGGTCGATGAACTCACTGACGGAAACATCGCGGTCGCTGCGGTCTTTCAGGGAAATCCAGAAGCGCCCATTGGCGATGGTCTGGTTGCTGCCGGTCACCCCAACCGAATGCGAGAACGCCCGAACCGCGGGGTCTTCACCGACGATTTTTGCCAACGCTATATGTTTTGCGACCATGTCCGGGTAGGAGATATCGGCGGCGGCTTCGCTGGTGCCAAGCACAAAGGCGGTGTCTTGTACCGGAAAGAAGCCTTTTGGGATGAACACATAGCCACCGATAGCGAGCATCAGGGTTATGAAAAAGATGCTCAGCATCACCCGTTGGTGCACCAGCGCCTTGCGCAAGCCGCGTTCATACAGCGCCAATAAGCGCTCGCCGAAACCGGGTTTGGCATTGGGGTCGTGTTTGGGCGCACGCATGAACAGCGCGGCGAGGGTGGGCGCCAAGGTCAGCGAAACCACCACCGAAATCAAAATCGTCGCGGTGGCTGTGAGGGCAAACTCCTTGAACAGTCGCCCCACTACGCCACCCATGAACAGCAGCGGGATAAAGGCTGCCACCAGAGAAAAACTGATCGACACCACGGTGAAGCCAATTTCGCCGGAGCCCTTGATCGCAGCCTCGCGCATGCCTTCGCCAGCTTCCAGGTGTCGGTGAATGTTCTCCACCACCACAATCGCATCGTCGACCACAAACCCTACGGCCACCACGATTGCCACCAACGTCAAGTTGTTCAGACTAAAGCCGGCGATATACATCATGGCGAAACTGGAGATCAGCGAGACGCCCAGCACCGCGCTGACGATCAGCGTGGCAGACAGTTGGCGCAAGAACAAAGCCATGACCGCGATCACTAACAGGACGGCGATCAACAGAGTGATTTCAACTTCGTGCAGGGAGGCGCGGATGGTGGTGGTGCGGTCGACCAGCGTCGCCACCTCCACCGAAGCCGGCAGCATCTCTTGTAAGCGCGGCAACTCGCGCTGAATACGATCCACCGTGTCGACAATGTTCGCGCCTGGCTGGCGGAACACCACCACATTGACGCCCTGTTGATCGCCGCTCCAGGCTCTGACGTAGGCGTCCTCCGAGCCGTTGATCACCCGTGCGACATCCTTGAGGTGCACCGGCGCGCCATTCTTGTAGGAAACGATCAGTTGGTCGTAATCCTGGGCCTGAAACAATTGGTCGTTGGAAGAAATGGTCGACACATTGTCTTTGCCATAAAGCGCGCCTTTGGCCAGGTTCAAGCTGGTTTGTTGCAGGGCTACGCGTACATCCGCCAGCGTCAAACCGAGGGCGGCCAATTTTTCCGGTGCCGCTTGTACCCGGATCGCCGGACGTTGCTGGCCGGTAATGCTGACTAGACCTACGCCGTCAATCTGGCTGAGCTGCCGCGCAAGCAAGGTTTCGGTAACGTCACTGAGTTGGCTGCCGGGCATCAGGTTTGAACTGACGCTGAGGATCAGTACCGGGCTGTCAGCAGGATTGACTTTACGCCAGGTGGGCAGGCTTGGCAGGTCGGCGGGCAGTCGGCCTGCCGCCGTGTTGATCGCCGCCTGCACCTCCTGCGCTGCCGTATCGATGCTTTTGTTTAGGGTGAATTGCAGGGTCAGGTTGGTGGAACCCAGCGCGCTGCTGGAAATCATTTGAGTGATGCCAGGTACAGCGCTGAACTGAACTTCCAGCGGCGTCGCCACCGAGGAGGCCATGGTTGCCGGACTCGCACCGGGCAAGGACGCGGTGACCTGGATCGTCGGAAATTCCGCTTCAGGCAGTGGCGCCACGGGCAGCCGTGGGAACGCGATCAGACCGAGCAACACCATGGCAAATGTCAGCAGTAGGGTCGCGACCGGATGGTCCACGCACCACGCAGAGGGGCCTTTGCCTTTCATCGTGCAGTCTCCAGCGCAGCGTTCTGGTCAGCCGGTTGATTGCTCTGGATGTCAACGCGCGAGCCGGGTTTAAGCCGCGATTGACCGTCGCTGACCAGCACATCGCCAGCTTTCGGTCCTTTGATCAGCGTCAGGTTGCTGTCCTGATACAGCACTTCAACCGGTACGACTTCAACCTTGCCGTCGTTTACCCGGTAGGCAAAATGGTTGTCGATGCCACGTTGAACCACTTGTGGCGGGACTTTCAGGGCGTCGCGATCTACCGCCGTCTGAATCCGGATAGTCACCAATTGCCCAGGCCACAGCTTCTCGTCGGGGTTGCTGAATTCGGCTTTGGCGCGAATGGTGCCGGTGTTGGCCGCCACCTGGTTGTCGA
>NZ_JAMFRV010000338.1 GCF_026224925.1 Pseudomonas sp.
AGATTCGGATGATCTCGCCGAAACCCAGAGTGACGATGGCCAGGTAGTCGCCACGTAATCGTAATATGGGCGCGCCGAGCAGGATGCCGAAGCCCGCGGCAAGCAAGCCTGCCAACGGCAGTATTATCCAGACGGGTGTATGCAGCCCGCCCGGCAGGGCAGCAGCCAATGCCGGAAATTGGCTGAGCAGGTGCGGTGATGATAATAGTGCCGCGAGGTACGCACCCACCGCGTAGAACGCGATGAAGCCCAGGTCCAGCAGGCCCGCATAGCCGACCACGATGTTAAGGCCCAGTGCGAGCATGATGTACAGCAATGCAAAGTCCAGAGTACGCACCCATGCATTGCCGCCTGCATTCCCTACCAACCATGGCGCGAGGATGATCGCCAGGGTAAACAGGATTAGTCCGTGGCGCGCGCGAGAGGTGGGGTTATTTGAAAACAATGTGGTGAGGTTCATGCGCGGCTCGCCAATCGTTCACCGAGAATCCCCGATGGGCGGAACACCAATACGGCGATCAGTACCAGAAAGGCGAAGACATCCTGATAGTTGCTGCCGAACACCCCACCGGTAAGTTCGCCCAAATAACCCGTACCCAGCGCCTCGATTAATCCCAGCAAAATTCCGCCAAGCATGGCTCCTTTGATATTGCCGATGCCGCCGAGTACCGCTGCAGTAAAGGCTTTGATACCGGGCAAAAAGCCCATGTAGAAATGCGCGCTGCCGTAGTTACTGGCCATCAGGATTCCGGCCAGCGCGGCCAATGCTCCGCCAATGGCGAACGTCAGTACGATGATCCGATTGGGATTGATGCCCATCAGGCTGGCGACCTGTGGATTTTCTGCGACGGCACGCATCGCACGGCCCAGGCGCGTGTGGTCTATCAACAGCAGTAGACCCAGCATGAGCACCAAGGCAATTCCGATAGTGGCCAAAGATGTAACGTTGGTGATTGCTCCGGCGTGAGTAGCGTCGCCGGTTGTCACCTCGATCGGGTCCAGCGGCAACAATTGCGTGAACATTTGTGGGTTACGCGACCAGACCAACATTGCCAGGGTTTGCAGCACCAGCGAAACACCGATACCGCTGATCAAGGGCGCCAGACGAGGCGCATTACGCAGGCGGCGATAGGCAACGCGCTCTATCACTATCGCCAGCACGGCACAGAACCCCATCGCGCCAAGTGTTGCGAGCCCCAGTACGGCGATATTGGAAAGCGAAGGGAAGGTCGATTGCAGCGTACGAATGATAGACAGCCCAACCAGTGCGCCGATCATCAATACATCGCCGTGGGCGAAGTTAATGATCCGAAGGATGCCGTAAACCATGGTGTAGCCAAGCGCGACCAGTGCATACAAGCTGCCCAGCATCAAACCGTTAAGGACTTGTTGAATCAAGGTATCCATTGAGCGAGAAAGCCTTGCGCGACTGAGAAATACAATGCGCCGCACAGTAGTTAATTATTCTGTTTTTATCAAATATCAGAAATTCATATCCTTAGAAGTAATGAATAATCGCAATGTTAAGCCATTTATCTGGCTGGTATGAGTGATAAACAGTTGTTTTTGAGCCGCTTAAACTCAATACATGAAATAAACAGAACGATTAAGGCATGTATTTTAATGTGATGAGGCACTTTCTTTGCCTCTAGCTAGCGCAACCCCCCTCGGCAATTATGTGCTGCTTAGATCGTTTATGCATTCCAGTTATGCAATTAGATCTCAATAGAATATCTATCGCATTGTTTTATCTTTGTTAGCATTCATTTGTGATGGTGATAGCGTCGGTTTCATCGCTATAACGACTATTTGATCCGCTTTAATCATTTTTGAAGGCTGTTAGCATTCGCCAAGACTGCTGGGCTGACGGGTTGCCGGCACAGTACAACGGAATAGAATTGGCCCATGAGTATTTAAACATTCCATTCTATTTCGGAGTTTCGACCATGATGAACGCTATGCAAATGCCAATGAACGCCAACATGCCGATGATGCCAATGATGGGCATGCCGATGATGATGGCGACCATGAAGTGCGAGATGCAGAACGACGCCATGATGTGCACCATGATGCCTGCTGCTGGCATGGACATGGCGATGTTCAAAAACAGCGCTGAAATGATGTCGATGATGATGGCGTGCGGCATGCCAATGATGATGCAGTGCAGCAACATGTCGATGATGTGCATGTCGGAAGCTGGCATGGCGATGATGCCAATGATGGCTTCGATGAACATGAACATGATGATGCCGATGGGCATGCCTATGCCGGTCATGAAGTGCGTGATGGAATGCACTGTTGAAGCCGATTGCATGAAATGCAAACTGATGCCAATGCCGGGCATGAGCATGGACATGATGAAAAACTGCTGCGCCTTGCTGATGAAAATGATGAATGAATGCAACATGCCAATGATGATGAGCTGCAATGGCATGCCGGTAATGTGCTGCACTTGCTAATCGCTTAGCGGCTGTACAGTAAAAGCCCGGCAGGGTCTCTCTGCCGGGTTTTTTGCGTTGGTAAGTCAGTGCGCAAACGCCTCAGGGTATTTGTCCACGTAGGCATCATTGAGCTGCGTATCCCGGGAACGCATGAATGTTTTGAAATCGGGTACCAAAAAAACCAGCAGAGACAACAGCAGTACCATTACGCCCAACAGCGTGATTGTCAGTGCGACTCCCATATAGGCGATTAGGGTGGTCATCGCGAAACTGCCCAAGGGGCTGGCCGCCGCTGACAGAAATGAAACCGTGGCAAAAATCCGGTTGCGATGGAGCTTGGGCGTCGCCAGCAACCTCACAGCGGCGGTGGGGATGTTGATCAACATCAGGCCGACGCCGCCGAAAAAAAACGCCACGGGTACGATGAACGACGATGAAACGGTACCAACCACCACCAGGTTGCACCCCAATAATGCAAAACCTGCGGACACACACATGTCACGGGGGACTCGGCCGGATAGCCAGCCGATGATTTTGTAACTGCCCGCCAGAATGCCCAGTCCGAAACACGAATCCAGAAGACCGATGTAAGTGACCGGGTACTGGATGACTTCCTTTACATACAGCGGGATCAGGATGGTGAAGAACGGAAACAGGGCAAAGTTGATCAGCATTGCAATGATGGCCAGGTAAAATTCGACTTTAACGCCGTAAACCACTTTGAAGCCGGAGTAGATCATGCTGAAGCCGCTGGCAGCCGGGGCTTTTTCGCCTTGGCCAGTGGCACCGATGTGGCTCGGGATAGTCGCGATCAACGCCCCGGCGATGAGAATCGCAAAAAAATCGGCGGCAAAGGCGAGCGTGATACCGACCCCGTAAATCAACCCGCTCGCTAAGACCGGCCCCAGCAGAATGGAAAAGGACGACATCACGCTTTTGCTCCGGAAGGCCAGGGAGACTTTGTCGTCGTCGGCAAACAAAGGAATGATCGACGCCTGGAGAGGGTCGCGCAGGCCGGCGATCGCGCTGCTGATCATCATCAGCACGCCCACCGTCCAGGGGTTGAACGACCCCGTGGCAGACAGCACCAGCATCAACAGCGCTGTCAGCAGGCTGGCCCATGAGGCCAGCTTGATGATCAGGATTTTGTTGTACTGGTCCCCTAGCCATCCCAGCAAGGGTCTGGCTAACACCTCCGCTGCGATGGAACAGGCAATCATGTTGGCGAAGTAGAGCGCAGAGCTTGTTTCCTGCAAGGTCCACCAGGCCACCGCCAGTTGATTGCACCTTCCACCCAGAACCATCAGCAAAAAGCTGAATTGCACTTTCAGCAGACGCCGGTCGATATCGGGAAAGCCCCAGGTAATACCTGAAAAATGTGCACTCATTGACGTACCTTTGATCCGGAGCAGGGGCAGGTTTCCCCTGCCATTTTCCTTCATGCCCCACAGGAGGTTGCCAGGGCGCGTGATATAACCAAGCTCGTCAAAGATACAGTCATTAACTGGGAAGACCTCTAAAAGACCCCACGTCCAACTGCGAGGCAACGATGAACCGACAATTGCGAACAGTTTGGACGGCCATAACGCTGTTATCGGTCATGGTTATGCAATCAGCGCACGCCGCCCCTACAGACGCCTTCACCCAGGCTACCCGACTAGGCCGCGGTGTGAATGTGTTGGGCTACGATCCGCTGTGGACCGATGCGTCCAAGGCGCGTTTCAAGCCGCCACTGTTTCGAGTCATCCACCAGGGTGGTTTTCAGACGGTACGAGTCAATCTGCAAGCGTTTGCTCATATGGACAGCTCAAACCAACTTGATCCGCAGTGGCTGCAGACCCTCGACACAGTCGTAAAACAGGCTACCGACGCCGGCTTGAATGTGATCCTCGACGAGCACGACTTCCATCCCTGTGCCCAAGATGCTGCAGTCTGCCGAACCAAGCTATTGGCCTTCTGGAGTCAGATCGCGCCGCGCTATAAAGACGCACCCAGCTCGGTATTTTTCGAGATCCTCAACGAACCCAATGGGGAACTGACCAGTGATAAATGGAACAGCTTGCTGAGTGATGCCTTGACGGTGATCCGGCAAAGCAATCCGAAACGGACGGTCGTGATCGGTCCGGCCAGAGGCAATTATTTTCAGGCGCTTGCAGACCTGCGTATCCCACAGGATGACCCGAACATTATCGTCACCGTTCACTACTACAACCCGTTCCGCTTTACCCATCAAGGCGCGCCTTGGGTGAAGTCCGAGATCAAAACCCAAACAGGCGTCGCATGGGGAGACAAGACTGACCGCACTAAGATGTATCACGAGTTTGACGTAATCGCCGGCTGGGCGACGGCCCATCATCGACCTATCTTGTTAGGCGAATTCGGCGCTTACGATGTGGCGCCTATGCAGTACCGGTTGGCTTGGACTATCGCTGTCGTTAATGCTGCTGAGAAACGTCATTTTGCTTGGGCGTACTGGGAGTTCGAGGGCAGCTTTGGTGTATATGATATCGGGCGGGGGCAGTGGAATGAGCAGATACATAGGGCCTTGGTGGCGAGTGATCATGCCTATATCAAGGGAGAATGATGGGCAGCGCTTTTTTCCGCGGCTTCGATCATTTATCTTGTAAGTAAATGATTTATAACGAAATATCAACAGACCCTAGGCAATTTTGAGGCGACGGAACAACGCCACCTTAGCCGTATCCAGCACGAAGGCAAAAATGATCGTGGCCACGAAAAGGCCCGCCATGATAGTGATTGGCAGCGCTGTCATCACCACACCCGTGATCGCCAGAACGCTGATGATCCCCAGATCGGCGATCGAGGATGCCACCAGCCATCGCCCCGGTGGGGAGCTCCAAATGTGCCGGCGCTCACGAGCGACATAGAATACAGCCTGACCACTGAACACCAGCGTAACCACGGTCAACGTGCGCAAGGTCAGCAGATCAAGGTTGAGCAGGTATTTTCCGATTGCCAGACTGGATACGCAAAACAGCAGATCAAGTGCGCCAAGGATAACGCCCGCGATGGTCAAATTGCCGACCCGCCAGACACTGGGCTGAGGCGAGGGTCGAACGTTATCCGTGGACGACGACATGGCCATGAAATCGCCGACGACCATCATGAGCACCATGAGCATCGGCGTCAGGATCGCTTGGCCAGTCATGATCAGCCCAGCTGCCAGGAAAAGTACCTGGACAATCTTGTGAATGATTGAGCGCAACGTATAGGTCAAGATCCTCTGGAAGGTCGCGCGCCCCTCCTTGATCGACGCGACGATGCCGCCCAGGCCAGGTTCGGTCAGGACAATCCCGGCGGCGGATTTGGCGACGTCCGTTGCCGTAGACACGGCGATGCCCATCTGCGCCTGGCGCAGCGCTGGTGCATCATTGGCACCATCACCACACATGCCGACCAGATGGCCGCTCTTTTGCAGCGCCTTGACCAGACGGTACTTGTCTTCGGGCAGGACACTGGCAAAGATCGAGAACGCGTCAGCGCCGATATCCTCGGCCAGCGGTGTTACCGAGTAGACATCGCCTGAGATGCCGATCATGCCAGCCACGACTTTTGCCGTGATGGGCGCATCTCCGGTGACCATGACCGTGCGCACGCCCAGTTCCGTCAACTCGGCAATCAGCGCTGCCGAATCCTCCCGCGGTGGATCGCTGAGGGCGATGAGTCCGGCTATGGCCAACTGATCGGCCACCCCTGATGCAACTACAAGAATCCTGAACCCCTTGGCTTGCAGTTCGTCGACGATCCCCGCCATGTCCGGCGGTGCTGCTGACAATCCCTGGAGTGCTGAAAACGCCCCTTTGACGATGCGAGTGAGCGTGCCGTTGGCTAGACGAACTGTGGCCTCTGCCCGTTTTACGGCGGGGTCGAACGCGATGAAGTTCACAAGCTCAGGGGCATCGTTGATGGGTTGGCGAGCCGCTGCCGCGCGAATGGCAGCATCGACCGGATCTTGCCCCCCGTCGGAACTTGCCATGGCAGCCAGTGCCAGGACATGCGCCTGGTCAAAACCCGACATCGCCTTGACGGACATCACCGCCAGTTCGTTACGAGTCAGCGTTCCGGTCTTGTCTGAACAAAGAATATCGATGCCAGCGGCTTCATCTACAGCCGACAGGCTGGTTGGCAGGACGCCCTGACGGGCCAATGCCCGAGCACCGACTGCGGCGGCCAGCGTGAACATCGACGGTAAGGCAACCGGTATCGCGGAAAGGACCGCCACAAGAATAAGCGGGACGATATCGACAAGTGGCAAAGGCAACAGCAGCGCATAGATCGCCAGCAAAAGGGTCACCGTGCCGTTGAACAACACCAGGTTGCGCACTACGCGCACAATGGTCTTTTGCTGAGAACTTTCCACCTTTGCGCTGCGCACAAGTTCGGCCGTACGGCCGAACTTGGTGCGTACCCCGGTCGCGGTCACCTGAGCAACCGATTCGCCTCGCCTGACAAGGGCGCCGGCATAAACCTCAAGGCCCGCCCCGGCCTCAACCGGGAGCGACTCACCCGTCAACATGGACTGATCAACCAGAATCGATCCGTTGACCAAACGCACATCGGCGGCGACAACCGCACCGAGGGATAATTTGACCAGATCGCCGGGGACCAGACTGTCTGCCGGTACGGTTGTCCAATGACCATCGCGCTGCACCGAAGCAACGAGCGCCAGGCGCGACTTGAGCGCATCCAGCGTCGCCTGTGCACGGCCTTCCTGAAAAAAACCGAGCGCCGAATTAAAGATCAACAGCAACGCCACAACACCCGCCTGAACATAGTCGCCTAAGCCAAGCTGAAGAACTATCGCAGCCTCAAGCATCCAGGGTACGGGAGCCCAAAGCTTGAGCAGAGCGCGGCGCATCGGATGTTGCGCTACATCGGCGATGGTGTTGGCGCCGACCTGCTCAAGGCGAAGACGAGCCTCTACGCTGGTCAGGCCAACAACCGAATCCGCTGCAACGCTAGGCCTCGCGCCCGGTGCCACGTCCGCCCCCAAGGGGCCAGTCTTCGACTGTTCGCTCATTGGCACTCACTTTGCGGCGAGGTTGCCCAGCGCCGCGACAGGTATGAAGGAAGGGTTACCCGCCAGGGTAGATAGACGTTGGCGATTGGGCTTCAATTCTCGATGGCTGGCCGGGAATATGTTGCCCAGCGCCTACCCCTCCTGAGCAGGTTTGCGGTAACGCAGCCATACACCCCCACCTTCCTGGACTTGCGCCGACACCAGACTCAAATAGGCTGGCTGAGTCCAGGCATCACGGGCCACCTCGAACGACGCCGGATGCTCGGCGCGCCCATCGATCAGGGGTAGGATCAGAACACTGATTTCATCCACCAGCCCGGCATTCACGAATGAGCCACTGACGTGGGGCCCGCCTTCGACGATCAGGCGCTGGGTGCCCAGTTCCCTGGCCAGGATTTCAATAACTTGCTGTAGATCGATGTCAGTCTTGCCCGCAAACAGGTAAGACACATTGATCGATTGCAAATAGGCCAGGTAATCATCCGGCACAGCTTCAGTGAGCACTTCAACCACATGTGAGCCCAAGGCCTGATTGCTCTTCCAGGCGACTTTGCCCTGCGGATCAATAGAGATGGCATAACTGGCCGCGTTGCGGTCGGCAAAATGATGGACACGTGCAACAGGGGCGTGGGCCAACCCCCTGGGGTAATCATCACCATGGGCGATTTCCTGCATGGTAACGCGACCGCATATCCAGGCATCGAACTCGAACTGTTGGGCCAGCTTTTCGTACAGGTCACCTGCGTTCTTTTTAAAGGGGCGCTCCCAGCCATCTGTCAGGGCGTGACCATCGATGGACGACATCATGTGGCAGATTACATAAGGCTTCATGGCGCACTCCGAACACTATTTGGGTAGTGACCGGTCGTGTCAGGTGATAGTTCACTAGGATCTGTTGCCGTTTCGTTGTGGCCGCGACGCCCAGCAGATCGGCGTGGTCAATAGGTGCCCCGAGAAGAGGACCGAAATAAAGCAGTATTTCCTCTAGAGCTGATCTATGTACCTGAAGCACCACCGGAATTTATAAATCCGGTTGGGCTAGGCATTCCGATGGCACGTACCGCGAGGGCGCGGCCTAACAATTGTGCACTCACCAGCACAACCGGCGTTGAATGATCCAACCAGCTTTTTTGCAAGAATGAAACGTGGGCTTTTTGTGGTTCAAGATTTATCTTCGATCAGTCCAGTCTTTCCGGATAAATTGTGACTAGAAACGCAATCGCTTCACTGTCAGCTGGATTGCGGTAGCGGTGCGGCTGATCGGCGTAAAACAGAATCGAGTCGCCCGTGGATAGCAGATAGCGCTCGTCGTTGACGCTGATCTCCAGTACGCCCTGCGATACCACCAGGTTTTCTTGAACGCCCGGCCCGTGGCCTCGCGACGACTCCTCACCCAGAGCACTGAGGCGTATCTCGTAAAACTCGACTTGGCGGGCTCTGTCGTAGGGGAACAGTGCGCGGCTGACAAATGCGCCGTTAGCGCTGACAAGCCGTTTACTCTGCTGCGCGGGAAGCAATTCGACACCTTCGCAAGCACGGTCCTCCAAGAAGGCCGCGACAGAGACCTTTAGCCCCTTGGCAATCTTGCACAGCACCTTGATCGACGGAACGCTGCGGCCGGATTCGATTTGAGCAAGCATGGCGCGGCTCACACCGCACAATCGGGCCAATGCATCCAAAGACAGATAGCGTTTGCTGCGCAGCCGTTGCAGGTTCTGCGCGACCTGTTGACCGATCAAATCGTCGTCAGGCATTGCGTTGTCATTGGCTTGCGAGGGAGGTTCTTCGTCAGGCGGTGAGGTCTGCAAAAAATTCATGGCTTCAAGCCTGCCGTGTCTCGCCGGGTTTAGCTGTCGGGGTAAAATGAGCGACCGCATAGCCAGCCCGGACGGCATACATAGTCCACATCAGCTCAGCCATACGACGCGACTCGCGACGCTTACGGTAGCGGGTGAAATCGATGACGTTGTCAGATGGACTCATGTTGGCTGCTCTCAGCAATGGCTAACTAGACGCCACAGTACGGTGCTGACCATTAGATTGATAAATACTGAATTTTCATTTGCTAATACGATTTAGTAATTACGCATGGCTAAGGTTCAGGGGCAAGATTGACTCTTTTTTTCAGGACAGAACCATGCAGTTATTTGTCGTACGTCACGGTCAAACCCAAGCTAATGCCGAAGGCCGTTACCTTGGATCACTGGATGCTGATCTCAACCAAAACGGTGTTTCCCAAGCGCAAGCCATGAGGGCGAAGCTGCCTGCTCATATCGACTGCATGATCGTCTCTCCGCTGCGCCGAGCGCAGCAGACGGCTCACATCATCTTGGCCAACAGTTCGCTACCAATACGCACCGTGGACGCTTTTCGGGAACGCAACGTTGGGGTCTTCGAAGGCCTGACACAAGATGAGGCACGCGAAGGGTATCCGGCGTTGTGGGCACAAAATATCACCCGTCAGTGGACGCTGGCCCCTACAGATGGAGAGTCCGTTGGTGAGGTATTCGAGAGGGTTCGACGTGGCCTGAACCAATTGCTGCTGGTCCACCCCGACCAGGTGGTTGTGTTAGTCGCTCATGGTTTTGTCGCCAAGACTATTCGGGCTTTGGTTAGACAGGACTTGTCGGATTTCTATGATTGGCAGCTGGGAAACGGAGGGGTGTTGGAGCTCGAATTAGCTAAAAGCCTGCCGATCCTGTGGGACGACGCATGATTTATATGCGCATTATCGATATAATATTTAAAACTAAATTAATAAAAGTAATATTATCTTAGATCGTAATAGCATTTCACAGCGCTTGCTTCTGCGTTTATGTTCTTAACTGAATCGCTGCCACGTCGTCACTAGACTGAACAACGGGTTACCGACTCCCTGGCTACTCACCTCGCCGAGTTAACAACCGGCACGTTAACACGAACTATGTTGATCCAGCTCGACCCGACCCCTCGCACGGTGGAGGAGAGCACTAGCTAAAATCCATGCGAGGGACGTTGAACATGAAAACCTGACCCCACTCCTATTTTCCGATTCGTTTTGGTGATTTCACGACGACCAAAATCGACTCTGGAAACTCCGCTATCACATCGTCAATCCAGCGCTCTCCAGTGAGCGTTGCGGCGGCGCTCGCTTAAAAAAGCTCGGCAACACGAGCACACTAACTGAGTACATTTGATGAGCAACGGACCTTCGACCGCTTACAGCATTCTTAGCCTGCCCCACAGTAATAACCGTCTTGCGCTAGACGCTATTCCACGTCAACTGGATCCATTGCAAGAGCGTTTGCACCGAAAACAGCGTTTGGCGGCTTCCTACAGGCTGTTCGCCCGTTACGGCTATGAAGTCGGACTAGCGGGGCACTTCACCGCCCGTGATCCAATCGAGACCGATCATTACTGGATTAACCCACTCGGGGTTCCGTTTTCAAAAATCAGTGTGTCGCAATTGCTACGAGTAGACGCTGACGGTCAAGTAGTGGAAGGCGAGGGCCTGCTCAACACCAGCGCACTTGAATTACATCATGGTTTACAGCGTGCTCGCCCGGAGGTAGTCGGCATCGCCCATCTGCATGGGTTTTATGGGCGTACGTGGTCGTCCCTGGGGCAACTGTTTGATCCGATCACGGCTGAGGCCGGTGCATTCAATCAAGATCAGGTCATTTTTCCTCGGCACGAACTGCGTGCTACCGATGGCACGCTGGAGCAGGACCGCGATCGAGTTGCTCGCGCCTTCATTGACCGTTTCGCCGACAACAGCCTGTTGATCTGGCAGAACCACGGTCTGTGGACGGTGGGCGAAACGGTTGAAAGTGCCGCATGGAAATTTATCCTCGCCGAAGACGTTGCCCGGTCGCACCTGCTGGCACGTGCTGCTGGGGTGCCGGTAATCCCGCAGGCCGACCCTGTAACCGCACAGAGCAAGGCGCGCAACGAGCTATTCGGTTGGTTGAATTTCCTCCCGCTGTGGGATGCGATCAGCGCCCAAGAACCCGATCTGCTGGCGTAGGAGTCGAGTCATGGTCTCGCTCACTCGACGCCAATTGCTAGTGAACAGCGGCGCATTTGCCGCTGGTTGCCTGCTGGCAGCGCCTTCTTGGGCGACTACCGTTCAGGCGCCACCGCTACGGGTCTGGCGCTACAAGGGATCGGCCGCTTCATTCATGGACATTGCCGGACAGGCCGACACGCCTTATCCGGTGGAGTGGATAGATATTGGCGGCGGCAACCTGGTGCTTGAAGCGCTAAACAGCGGCGCGCTGGATTACGCGTTCATGAGTGAGATACCACCGATTTTCGCGTCTATTGCCAAGGTGCCGCTGGCACTGGTCGCAGTGTTCAAGGGCGACAACAACGACAGCGGAGTGGTGGTCCGCAAAGACGCGGGAATCCGCACGGTAGCCGACCTTAGAGGAAAGAAGATCAGCTACGTACGGGCAACCAATACGCACTATTTCGTTCTCAACATGCTGCGCCAGAACGGCATGACGCTGGACGACGTGCAGGCTATCCCGTTGACGATGCAGGACTCCCTGACGGCGTTTCGTAGCGGTCATCTGGACGCTATCGCGGTCGGCGGGATAAGCGCGTTGCAAGCAGTGAGTGAGATGGACGGCGTGATGCTTGAAAACGTCAGCCGCTATTACTCAGGCAATTACCTGATCGCCACCACCACGGGCGCCCTTGCTGACCCACAACGACGAGCCCAGATCGGTGATTTTCTGCAGCGCGAAAAAGCCACTTGGGCTTGGGTCGAGGCAAATCCGGAGGCGTGGGCTCAGCGCAGTGCTGCGCTGACCGGTTTACCCATTCGGTTGTACACCGAACAGTTTCAACGCCGCAGCCAGCCAGCGCAGTTGGTGGCCGTTGATGACCAGGCAATCGCCGCTCAACAGCGAGTGGCCGACGCCTTTTATACCAACCAATTGATTCGCCAGCCGGTCGATGTGCGACCGCTCTGGAATTCGGAATTCAATCACTTACTGAACAGTTGACTGCCCATGAATAACCTATTTCAGCCTCGACAATTAGCGCTGGCGCCCTTGCTGCTGGCAGGCTTTGCTTTATCGTCGGCATACGCTGACGAGGTAGATGACAGCAAGACTCTCGATGCTGTGATCGTTACCGGTTCCCGAGGCAGTGAAGTGCGGACCGTGACCTCTAGCCCCTCGCCAATCGACGTGATCAGTGCCAAGCAGTTGGAGCAGACGGGGTCCACCAGCTTGCGCGAGGCATTGACCAAAGAGTTGCCTTCGTTCAGCCAGCGGCCTTCCGGTACATCAAACGACAGCATCGCGCGCCCCTACAGCCTGCGGGGTCTCAACGCCTCCAACATCCTGGTATTGGTCAACGGCAAACGCCGCCACAACAGCGCCGTCATCAACCTCGATTCGACTGCGGCCTACGGTACTAACCCGGTCGATCTGGACATGATCCCGCTCAGCGCCATCGACCATATTGAGGTACTGCGCGACGGGGCATCAGCCCAGTACGGTTCAGATGCGATCGCCGGTGTTATCAATATTATCCTCAAACAGAACGACAGCGGCGGTTCGGCTACTACCTCGTTTGGCGAATACACCAAGGGCGACGGTGGCACGTTGCGACAAAACTATAACCAAGGTTTTACCCTGCCTAATGACGGTTTCTTCAACTTATCCCTAGATGCCAAGAACCAAAAAACTGCCGTGCGCGCACGGGAGGCGACCGGCAGCTTTTATTCGCCACTGCCAGGTGGTGCTCCAGACCCACGGGAGGCAAATGACAAGGCGGTACAGAAGAACGGGCTGCCACAGATAAAAGCCATCGACGTTGGCTATAACGCCGAGTTACCTCTGGACGATGATTTGAGTCTTTATTCTTTCTCGACCGTGAGCCACCGCGAGGCTTCAGGAGGGCAGAATTATCGCCGTCCCAACTCTACCAATATCATTACCGCCATTTACCCAAACGGGACTGCGCCTTTTTACACGTTGGATGAAGACGATTACCAACTGGCAGCGGGCGCGAAAGGCAAATTCGCCGATTGGAATTGGGACTTGAGTTCGACCTTTGGCCGCGACAAAGCTCAATCAGGTGCCTGGAACACCCTTAACGCATCACTCGGCCCGACCAGCCCTACGCACTTTGATACGTACAACAGCACCTTCGATCAGTGGACCAATAACTTCGACCTGACCCGAGCGTTTGAAGTAGGCCTGGCGAAACCCATGCAAGTTTCAGTAGGGCTGGAACACCGGCACGAGCGCTACAAGACCGAGTCTGACGACCCGCTGTCTTATATCAATGGCGGCTACTTGATCAATGGCACCACGCCCGCTGCGGTAGGTGCGCAGGGTGCGATTACCTTGACGCCGGAGGACGCTGGACAGGCCAGTCGTAACAGCTACGCAACCTATGCCGACTTCGGCTTGAACCCAACGGACAAATTCTACATCGGCCTCGCTGGGCGCTTCGAGGGCTACGATGACGGCTCGGGCACAACGAGCAGCGGCAAGGCTTCATTCCGTTACGACTTTACCCCCGAGTTCGCCCTGCGAGCGACCCTCAGCAACGGGTTTCGCGCGCCGTCACTCTCGCAGTCGGTGTACGCGCAGACTTCCAACCAGTACACAACGGTCAACGGCGTCGCGCAGTTTGTCGAGGCCAAGTCGGTGACGGTCGACTCTGCCCTCGGCAAGGCCCTTGGCGCTACCGGGCTCAAGCCGGAGAAGTCAAAGAACGTCAGTGTCGGTTTTACTTACAAACCGGTGCAACAGGCCAACATAACCCTTGATGCTTACCAGATTCAGATCGATGACCGGATTGCCCAAACGGGCTTCCTGTCCGGTGCCGGGGTCAACCAGATTCTGACCGCTAACGGCTTCCGACCGGGCTATCAAATCAAATACTTTACCAACGCGGCAGACACCACCACCCGTGGGGTGGACCTGGTCACTGATTACCATGTCGACTACGGCAGCTATGGCAGCGTGAAATATGGCTTGGCCTTTAACTACAACAAAACGGTCATCGACAGTATCAAGGCGACCCCATCAGCCTTGACTGCCGTGGGCAGTAACCTGGTGTTGTTCGATCGGGTTGCCCAAGGCTACCTCACCGTCGCCAACCCCAAGACCAAGTTGATCCTGAGCAGTGATTGGAAAATAGCCAAGTTCGACATCAATGCTTCGTTGACTCGCTACGACAAGGTCATCGCCCGGGACGCCAACCCCAACTACGACGTGACCTATGGTGCCAAGTGGCTGACTGACCTGTCGGTTGCCTATGCCCTGACCAAGAGTTTTACCGTCACCGGCGGGGCCAACAACATCTTCAACGTGCGCGCAGACAACAACGCCTATCCCGCAGGCGACATAAACGGCTTCCCACGATTTGGCAGCATCTCGCCCTTCGACCCATATGGCGCCTATTGGTACACCAGCCTGGCCTACAACTTCTGATAAGGATTTGCGCATGAGCTCCAAGGCTAGACAAATCATCCTCGGTGCGTTCATTCCGAGCGCCGGAATATCCGGGTCCAGTTGGCGTCATCCGCAAGCGGCCGCTGATTCGTTTCGCGATTTCGAGCACTATCGATGGATTGCTGAAACCCTCGAAGCAGCGCGTTTCCATGCGTTGTTTTTCAATGACACGGTCGGCATAGAACTGGATCTATTGGCTTTGGCACAAGGGCCTAACAGTGTCCGTTGGGACCCGTTGGTTTTGTTGCCAGCGTTGGCACTGGTTACCCGTCACATCGGTCTGATTGCGACGGCCAGCACGACCTATAACGAGCCGTACAACATCGCTCGCAAGTTTGCTTCGATCGATCACCTCAGCGGTGGGCGCGCTGGCTGGAACTTGGTGACTTCATTGGGTGGCGGGGAAAATTTCAACCTGGATGAGCACGTCAAGCATGCTGACCGTTATGAGCGTGCCGAAGAGTTCTACGACGTGGTTACCGGGCTATGGGACAGCTGGGAGGATGACGCGTTCGTGCAAAACAAAGCGTCCGGCACATGGCTGGACGTTGAGAAAATGCACGTACTTGATCATCACGGCAAACATTTCCAGGTCAAGGGCCCGTTGAATGCCGCGCGGCCTATTCAGGGCTATCCGGTGGTTGCGCAGGCGGGCTCCTCTGATTCCGGGCGGGCATTGGCTGCAAGGGCAGGGGAGCTGATATTCACCGCCCAGCATACGGTCGAGCAAGGCCAACTGTTTTATGCCGAAATCAAGCAGCGGGCGGCCGCTTTGGGACGTAATCCGGAACACCTGAAAGTATTGCCGGGCGTCTCCACCGTGGTGGGGCGAACTCAAGCCGAGGCCCAGGCTAAATATGATCGGCTACAGGAGCTGCTCGAACCCAAATCGTTCCTGCGTTCCATATCGCGCTTCACCAGTCTGGGCTTTGATCTGTCCGAGCTGCCGTTCGATGAGTTGGTGCCGTTGCCGCCAGAGACGTTTGATACCAACACCCACAAGAGCCGACAAAAGCTGGTGTTCGATCTGATCCGTCGCGAACGGCCAACGGTGCGGCAGTTGTTCAATAAGCTCACCGCCGGCGGTCATCGCATTTTGATTGGCACCCCGCAAAGCATCGCCGATGACTTCCAGGAATGGTTTGAGAACGGTGCGGCTGATGGTTTCAACGTGATGTTTTCCGGTTTGCATGAAGGGATCACGGATTTTGCCCAAGGCGTGGTTCCTGAGCTTCAGCGACGTGGGTTGTTCCGCAATGAGTATCAGGGTGCGACGTTGCGGGAAAATCTGGGTTTGCCATACATCCCCAATCGCCATGGCAAGACGCCTTCATGAATTATTTGATCAAGTTCAAGCGAATGAAAGTCCAGCCGCGAAAGAAACAGGTGTCGTTGTCCCCGCTTTTGTTGGTTTTACT
>NZ_JAMFRV010000028.1 GCF_026224925.1 Pseudomonas sp.
GACCGAAGTGTTCAAGGCCGACGGGCTGCATGACGCGATGCTGCTGATCCCAGTAGCGTTGTTCCTGACGCTGCTGTTTTTGTTTCAGGCGTCTCGTAGCTTTGCGAGGGATGCGGCGCGGATGAAAGCGGGGATGGCGGCGGATGAGCCGCAAATGCCAGCGGTGACGGCTTGACGAACCGGGGGCCATTCGCGAATAAATTCGCTCTCACAGAGGCTCTGAGCGGCGCTGAATTCTCTGTGGGACCGAATTTATTCGCGAATTGGGCGATGCGGCGTGTCAGGCACACCGCATTTCAGCCAATTACCCAGCGACCAACACCCGAATCGCTTCCAGACGCAAAGCGGCTTTGTCGAGCATGGCCAGGCCTTGTTCGCGCTGCTTACGCAAAGCGATCAATTCGCTGTCGCGTACGGTTGGGTTAACCGCTTGCAGCGCGGTCAAGCGCGCCAGCTCTTCGTCGGTATCAGCCGCCAGTCGACGTTGAGCCTCAGCCACGCGTTCAGCGTGTTTCGGTGCAATCCGGGCTTCGCCAGCATTGATCTGCGGGTTTAGCACATCCCGTTGCGCCTGGATAAACTTGTTGGCGCTGGCACGGGGCACGCTTTCCAGTTGTTCATTCAGCGTTACGAACGAGACCCGACCCGACAAGTCGTTACCGTTGGCATCCAGCAGGCAGCGCAGGGCAGCAGGCGGAAGATAGCGACCCAACTGCAACGAGCGTGGCGCAACCACCTCACTGACGTACAACAGTTCAAGCAATACGGTGCCGGGTTTCAGCGCCTTGTTCTTGATCAGTGCCACGGCGGTGTTGCCCATGGAGCCGGCCAGCACCAGGTCCATGCCGCCCTGAACCATCGGGTGTTCCCAAGTGATGAATTGCATGTCTTCACGGGCGAGCGCTTGATTGCGATCGTAAGTGATGGTCACGCCTTCGTCGTCGCCCAGGGGGAAACTGGCGTCGAGCATTTTTTCGCTTGGCCGCAAAATCAGCGCGTTTTCCGAATGGTCTTCGCTGTCGATACCGAACGCATCGAACAGGGTTTCCATGTAGATCGGCAGCGCAAACTGGTCGTCTTGCTCAAGAATGTCCTCGACCAGCGCTTCGCCTTCGCCCGCCCCGCCGGAGTTGAGTTCCAGCAAACGGTCGCGACCGCTGTGCAGTTCGCCTTCAAGACGCACACGCTCTTCGCGAGCCTCATCCACCAGCGCTTGCCACTCGCCGTCGTCGCCACTTTCCAGCAGCGGCAGCAGACGCGGGCCGAAGCGATGTTGCAGGGCGTTACCGGTAGGGCAGGTGTTCAGAAACGCGTTCAGTGCTTCGTGATACCACTGGAACAGACGTTCTTGCGGGCTGGTTTCCAGATACGGAACGTGCAACTCGATGATGTGTTTTTGACCGATCCGGTCCAGACGGCCGATGCGCTGTTCGAGCAAGTCCGGGTGCGCTGGCAGATCGAACAGCACCAGGTGGTGAGCAAACTGGAAGTTACGGCCTTCACTGCCGATTTCCGAACAGATCAGCACTTGTGCGCCAAACTCTTCATCAGCGAAATAGGCTGCGGCGCGGTCACGCTCAAGGATGTTCATGCCTTCGTGGAACACCGTGGCCGGGATTCCTGAACGCACTCGCAGGGCGTCTTCCAAGTCCATGGCGGTTTCGGCGTGGGCACAGATCACCAACACTTTGACGCGCTTGAGCATTTTCAGAGTGTCGATCAGCCAATCGACACGCGGGTCGAAGCGCCACCAGCGTTGTTCGTCGGTAATGTCCGGCTGCGATTGAAAGCTGACTTCCGGGTACAGCTCAGCGTGTTCGCCGACCGGCAGTTCCAGGTATTCAACTGGGCAGGGCAGGGGGTACGGATGCAGTTTGCGCTCTGGGAAACCTTGTACGGCGGCCCGGGTATTACGGAACAGTACCCGGCCTGTGCCGTGGCGATCCAGTAGTTCGCGAATCAGTCGCGCGCTGGCTTCAGCGTCGCCATCGTTGACCGCAGCCAACAACGCTTCGCCGGCATCGCCAAGGAAACCATGAATGGTTTTGTGCGCTTGGGGCGAAAGACGGCCCTTATCAAGCAGCTCCTGAACGGCTTCGGCCACTGGGCGATAGTTTTCGCTCTCGGCACGGAACGCGTGGAGGTCGTGAAAACGATTGGGGTCGAGCAGGCGCAGACGGGCGAAGTGGCTGTCCTGACCCAGTTGCTCCGGGGTCGCAGTCAACAGCAGCACGCCAGGAATGACTTCAGCCAGTTGCTCGACCAATGAGTATTCCGGGCTGGCTTGCTCTTCGTGCCACACCAAGTGGTGGGCTTCGTCCACCACCAACAGATCCCAGCCCGCGGCAAACAGTGCGTCCTGGGCTTTTTCGTCCTCGACCAGCCACTCCAGCGCAACCAGTGCCAGTTGGGTGTCTTCGAACGGGTTGCTGGCATCGCTTTCGATAAAGCGCTCGGCATCGAACAGTGCCACTTGCAGGTTGAAACGGCGGCGCATCTCCACCAGCCATTGGTGCTGAAGATTTTCTGGCACCAAAATCAACACCCGGTTGGCTCGGCCCGACAACAGCTGACGGTGAATCACCAAACCGGCTTCAATGGTTTTACCCAAACCTACTTCGTCGGCCAGCAGTACTCGTGGGGCAATGCGGTCTGCGACTTCGCGGGCGATGTGCAGTTGGTGCGCAATAGGTTGCGCACGAACGCCGCCCAGGCCCCACAGCGAGGACTGCAGCTGCCGGCTGGTGTGTTCCAGCGTGTGATAGCGCAGGGAGAACCACGCCAGCGGGTCGATTTGCCCGGCAAACAGGCGGTCGGTGGCCAAGCGGAACTGAATGAAGTTCGACAGCTGGGTTTCCGGCAGGGTGACTGCTTCGTTCTGCGCGTTGAGACCGTGATAGACCAGCAGGCCGTCGACGTCGTCGACTTCGCGTACGGTCATCTTCCAGTTTTCAAAGTGGGTGATGGTGTCGCCCGGCGAAAAACGTACGCGAGTAAGCGGTGCGTTACGCAGCGCGTACTGGCGAGTGTCGCCAGTGGCCGGATAGAGCACGGTCAACAAGCGGCCGTCCTGCGCCAGAACGGTGCCTAAACCCAGCTCAGCTTCGCTGTCACTAATCCAGCGTTGCCCCGGTTGATACTGCTGCGCCATGCTGCCTGACTCCCGCCGTGAAAAAGCCGACTATATTAACGGATCAGGCCACTCAAACCAAAGGGCACCGTCAAAACAGGCTCCATATCATTGGATACGCGCGCTTGAAGTGGCCGTTCAAGGCACTTGCTGGCAAGAACATAGTCGAAACTTCCGTCCGGGGACTCAAGTCGACGAACCGGCAGCCGACAGCATGGCACAGGAGATCAAATAAATGCTGCCACCTATGCTTCCGCTTAGCGCGGTCCCCGTGACTTCGCAGCTCGACCCCGTTAAACAACGGCCGGATATCCCCCCTGTGGTGCCTGTGCAGCCGCCTTCCAACGAAAGCACCATTGATCTGCGCAATCGCGATCCTGAACAAAGCACACTGATGCTGCGCGAAGAGCAACGGCGTCGGCAGGAAAAACGCCGTAATGGCGAACCGGACGATCCGGAAGAGCATTTGGCGGAACCCGGCTATTTGTTGAATGCCGACAACACCGTGCCCGTAGTGCCATTGATCGATGATGAGCCAAGGCAGGGCTTGTGGGTCGACGTAGAAGTTTGATCACCCAGATAAACCGGGGCGTCCAGCCGGCTCTCTACATTTTGTCTCGTAACAACGCTGATCACTGCTAGTCACGGCCGCGATCACCACGCATTATTGTCAGCACTCCCGTGTTCAGACGTACAGGCCATGAGCGAAGACGACAAATTGATAGACTTGAGCGCCGAACGCGCCAAGCGTACACACGACCTGAATGACAAGCGCTTGAATGAGGTCCGCCAAGCTTTTGAGCAAGCATTGCCCATGGGCAAAGGCAAGAAAAAGCCCAAAGGCAAACCTAAAAAGCCTTGATGGCCAGCGTCACCCCTCCGTTTTTTGACGCAGATCAGTAAACCGCTGGTCGCCGCGCCTCGTCGTGGCCGCCATTGATCTGCGTCAACGTCCCCTTCCGGCCCCTTGGTTAACCTTGCTCTATCGAACAGGGTTGATCAGGAGAGGCGGTTATGTTTCTCGATAATGTGGTTATCGCAGGTGTTCTGACCGTCGGCCTGATGGTGTTTTTCTTCGCAGGCCTGGGACTATTTATCTGGAAGGACTCACACAAACGTAAATAACGAAAAAGAGTCGTTCTGGTACACGAGCACGCAAGGCACTTTGGGCGACTTCGGTCGCCTTTTTTTTCGTTTGCGGCCAGAGCAATACATGGAATCACTGTGGGACCGAATTCATTCGGGAAGATCGCAGCACCGTTCTTTCAGACAAACCGCGCCGCCTGCTTCCTGAATAAATTCAGTCCCACAGAATCAGCCGATGGTAATGGCAGGCAGCGTTGGTAGTGTCACGGTTTGCTGTTTGCGCGGAGCGAGGATCTCGGCTTCGCCATCTACCACCAACTCATCACGTTGGTTGAACACGCGTGTAGCAATGCGCACCCGAAACTTCGGCAGCTTTTCGAGAATTTCCAAGCGCACGGTCAATGTATCGCCAATTTTTACCGGTTTCTGAAAACTCATTGTTTGGCCGATATAAATAGTGCCGGGCCCAGGCAGTTCACAGGCCACTGCGGCACTGATCAGTGCGCCACTGAACATTCCGTGGGCTATACGCTCTTTGAACATGGTCTGTGCGGCGAACTCAGGGTCGAGGTGTACCGGGTTGTGATCCCCCGACATCGCTGCGAACAGCTGGATATCGCGTTCTTCGACGGTCTTGCTGTAGCTGGCGGTCTGGCCGGCAGTATACGCAGTGGTTGCGTTCCATGCGGCATAGCAAGCTGCCTGCGCCGAGGCTTTGTGGGTTGAGATCCCAGTGAGGAACAACGTCAGACACATGACAAGGAGGGAAAATTGGCTGCGATTCATCGACTTCTCCTTTGGCGGTGATGATCGGTCGTGCCGATCTTGATGAGGGGGCATCAGGATGTTCGGAGGGACAGGGGCTCTGAACATCTCATCCTGGCTACGAGAGTCTTGAATTTTCAGTTCTTTGATTGTTTTTCTTTAGAATGCGTGCACAGGTGATTTGTTTGCAGGCAACTGATCAATAATGGAACTTCAAAACGCTCATATTCGGCAACGCAGCAACAATATCCTCTGACCC
>NZ_JAMFRV010000339.1 GCF_026224925.1 Pseudomonas sp.
AACACGCCGTCGGGCAGGCCTGCTTCCTCCAGCAATTGGGTTAAACGATGGGCCGTCATCGGCGTCAGGCTGCTGGGCTTGAACACTATGGTGTTGCCGGCCGCCAGCGCCGGGGCGATCTTCCATACCGCTTGCAACAACGGATAGTTCCACGGCGCGATCAAGGCGCATACGCCCACCGGTTCGCGCTGGTTGAAGCTAATGACATGGGCTGGCGCGTGGCTGTTGACGCTGGCGCTTTCGGTTTCGAGCAGCGCCGCGTAATAACGAAACGTCGCCACCACGTTGCCGACGTCGCCCAGGCTTTCGCCGAAAGTCTTGCCGGCGTTGAGGGTCTCCAGACGTGCAAGATATTCGGCATCCTGCTCGATCAAGTCGGCAATCCGTTGCATGAGCCGGGCGCGCTCAGTAACCGCCATCGATGGCCACGAACCTTCGTCGAATGCCCAGCGCGCGGCAGTGATCGCGAGCTGCGCGTCGACCGGCCCGGCCAAGGACACCTGCGCCAGCACCTCTTCGGTCGCGGGATTGATAACGTCGCGGTAACGCGCCGTCTGTGGCGCCTGCCATTGACCTGCAATGAACAACGAAATCTGCGGCATCTGCATCTCCAGCCAAGTGGGTCTTGGCCATCACTATGGCGAGGTCGATAGCGCTGCTCTTGATCAAACACGGCATAACAACGCCGCTTTCTCACAGGCGTTGCGCTCCTTGATAACGGCAGTCAACGTCGTTTCCCATCAAGTGCGCGCCGGACGTTTCTCTACACTGCCAAACAACCGATAAACGATCAGTGGGGGACGCGATGAATCAACCTGTCGAGCAACTGAGAATCCGCCTGGCCTGCGCTTTCCGCTGGGCCGCGCGGCTGAACCTGCACGAGTCCATCGCCAATCACTTCAGCGTGGCGGTGTCGGGGGACGGCCGGGAGTTTTTGATCAACCCGTATGGCAAGCATTTCTCGCGGATCAAGGCCAGCGACTTGCTGCTGGTCAATACCGATGACCGCGCCAGCCTCGACCGCCCGGACGCGCCGGACATCACCGCGTGGGCCTTGCACAGCGCCTTGCACCGCAATCAGCCACACGCCCGTTGCATTCTGCACACCCACTCCAAATACGCGACGGTGCTGGCCTGTCTGACGGATTCGCGGCTGCCGCCGATCGAGCAGAACTGCATGCGGTTTTTTGAGCGGGTAGCCATTGACGAGGGGTTCGACGGCATGGGGCTGGGGGACGAGGCCGAGCGGGTCAGTCATCTACTGGGGGACAAACCGATTCTGTTGATGGGCAATCATGGCTTGCTGGTGGCGGCGCCGACCATCGCCCAGGCGTTCGATGATCTGTACTACTTTGAACGGGCCTGCGAGACCTACATCACCGCGCTGTCCACCGGCTGCGAGTTGCGCGTTGCCAGCGATGAAATCGCCCGTAAGACCTGCCGGCAATGGCTTGACTATCCGGGCTTTGCCGACAAGCATTTCAACGCGTTGATGAGCATTCTGGATGAGGAGGAGGCGGGCTATCGGCTATAAAATCAATCCGCATCGACCGGCCGGTGCTCCTTGCGCAGCGGCTGGCGCATCACCGGGGCGGTCCAGATCTGGCTGCGATCCTCGCTGGGTGGGCAACCGAAGCGGGCGCGGTAGGTGCGGGAAAAATGCTCCAACGAACCAAACCCTGAACAGACCGCCACTTGCGCGACGCTCAGGCGCGTTTGCTGCAGCAAACTGTGGGCCTTGGCCAAGCGCAGCGTGATGTAGTACTTGAGTGGCGACAGGCCGGTCTGGTGCTTGAATTGCCGCTCCAGTTGTCGCCGTGATAACCCGACCTGGTCGGCAATCGCTTCGCAATCCAGCGGTTCCTCCAGCGCCTGTTCCATCAACTGCACCGCACGGCGGATCTTGCTGCCGTACATTCCGGAGTTAGTCAGGCCGCCGTCGAGTTGATTGTCCGCTGGCGTGCGCACTTGCCCCATCAACAGGTGCATGCCGATTTCCCGCGCCAGTTCGCTGTCGACGCTTTGGCCGATCCAGCCGAGCAGCATGTCCAGGGTTGTCGTTGCGCCGGCGCAGGTCGTGCGCTGACGTTCCAGGGTATAGAGCTGCGGTTTGGCGTGGACCCGTGGATAGCTCTCCTGAAAACCCTGAAGATTGTCCCAATGCACCGCGGCTTCATAGCCGTCCAGCACGCCGGCCGCTGCCAGCAGTTCGGTGCCCGTTTCCACGCCCATCAGCACCGCGCCGAACAACGCCTGTTTGCGCAGCCAACTCCTGAGCGACAGGTTCCGGCTGTGTTTGTGCACATCGAAACTGGCGATCACCAGGCACACATCAAAACCCTGATCGGTCCGTAAACTATCATTCGCCACGGTGGTCAGGCCATTGCTGGCCTGTACCGGTTCACCGCCCAGGGACAGCAGCGACCACTGGAATAACTGGCGCTGAGTCAGCCAGTTGGCAATGGCCAATGGTTCCAGCACCGCGGCCAGGCCGAAGTTGGAAAACGACGGCAACAACAGCACCGCCACCCGCAGCGGCGCGACATCGCCGCGACGCCAAGTGAAGCGGGTTTCTTGGGGGGCTGCACTGTCAGACGGTTGATTACTCATGAGTGATCTCTGCGTTCAAGCATCATCGTTGCTGTGTCTGCCACTGCGGATGAATCCACACCGGCGCATCAGAGTTCGGCAGTGGTGGCATGCCGCGAATCAAGTCGCTGGCCTTTTCCGCGATCATCACCGTCGGCGCGTTGGTGTTGCCGCTGACGATCACTGGCATGATCGAGGCATCCACCACCCGCAAGCCGTCGAGGCCATGCACCCGAAGTTGCGGATCGACCACCGCTTCCGGGTCGCCGAGCGGTCCCATCTTGCAGGTGCCGCTGGCATGGTAGCCGGTTTCCGTGACCTCTCTGGCCCAGGCGTCCAGGGCTTCGTCGCTCTGGACGTGAGGGCCGGGGACCAGCTCTTCACCTTTGAAGGTGGCCATCGCCGGTTGCTTGATGATCTCACGCACCAGCCGCGCACCGGCGCGCATGTCGGCTCGATCCTGCTCGGTTTTCAGGTAATTGAACAGGATACGCGGTGGCTGTCGAGGGTCTGCGCTGTTCAGCGTGACGCTGCCCAGGCTGGTGGGGCGCATCAGGTCGATATGGATCTGAAAGGCGTGGCCCGGCACCAGATCGACGCTGCCCGGCTTCACCGCCAGCGGCATGAAGGTCAGCTGCAAGTCCGGATGTTCGACGCCGGCCCGGGAGCGGATGAACGCCCCAGCTTCGAAATGATTACTCGCCGCCAACCCGTCGTGAGTGGCGAACCAGCGTGCGCCGATCCACCATTTTCCCGGCGCGGTAGTCCATGGATAAAGCGACACCGACCGCTTGCACAGGTACTGCACGACGCTATCCGGGTGATCGTTGAGCCGTCGGCCGACGCCGGGCAGGTCATGCTTGACCGTGATGCCCAGATCGCGCAATTCAGCCGCCGGACCGATGCCCGAGAGCAGCAACAGCTGTGGCGAGTTGATCGCCCCGGCGGTCAGCAGCACTTCGCGTCGGGCGTGGGCCTGATGAATCTCTCCATTCTGTTCGTACTCGATCCCGGTGGCGCGTTGGCCGTCGAACAGAATTCGTAACGCCAACGCGTCGGTAGCCACCCGCACATTGCCGCGGGTCAGGGCCTCGCTCAGATAACCCCGAGAAGTACTCCAGCGACGCCCGGCACGCGTGGTGCGATCCACCGGCCCGAAGGCTTCCTGACGATAGCCATTCAAATCACTGCTCAAGCCATACCCGGCTTGGGCACCCGCCGCGATAAACGCCGCACACAATGGCGTTTGTGTGTCGCCAGGCGTGACATGCAGATGCCCGGTCGCCCCTCGGTAATCGTCCGCGCCGTCGGCATGGGTTTGCGCCCGCTGAAAGTACGGCAGCACTTCCTGATAACTCCAGCCTTCGCAACCTTGCTCGGCCCAACCGTCGTAATCCCGCGCATGGCCACGGATGTAGACCATGCCGTTGATCGACGACGAACCGCCCAGCGTCCGGCCACGCGGCGTGCCGATCTGGCGTCCATCCAGATACGGTTCCGGCTCGGAGCTGTAGCTCCAGTTATAGCGCGAGCCGCCGACGACGATGCTCACTGCAGAGGGCATATCGATGGTCCAGCTCTTGTCCGCCGGGCCGGCTTCCAGCAGCATAATCCGCAGCGCCGGGTCTTCGCCCAAACGGTTGGCCAACACGCAGCCCGCAGACCCTGCGCCCACAATCAGGTAATCAAACTCATGATCGGCCATGGTTCGCTGTGCTCCATCTCAAGGCTCTTTATGAAGAAAAAGGCTGCTGAACGATTCAGATTGCCGAAGGCCCGTGAATGCCGTTGAACACCAGTCGATGGAAGTGATGCACCAGGTGCTCGCTTTCATTGCTGCGCTGGGCGTCGATCATGTAGCGACCCTGGTCGTAACCCAGGGAATGCAGGCCTTTTTGCACCGAGATGTTCAAGGCGATGTCTTCCGGCCCAAGATCCTCGTTCATCCACTTCATGCAGGACTCCGTGACGGCGGCGGTCTCGGTGTTGGTGGAGTAGTAACCGAAGCGCAGCAGCGAGCGCTCGGCGTCCAGCGGGATCATGATGAACGAGCCCAAAAACTCCGAGAACGGGAAGGTGTAGAAGGTGTTGTTCGGCCACATGCCGATGTTGAAAAAGCATTCGTTCGGGTTCACCTCGCTTTTCAGCGGCACGCCGTAGGCTTCAGTCACCGAGAGATTGGCCGGGGCGATGTAGGTCCACCAGTTGTCGCGTTTGCTCAACTGATAGCCCTTGAAGTCGATGAGTTTGGCCAGCTCGATATGGCATGGCCCCGACAACTTGAAGTGATAACCCTCGATGGAGTTGTCCATGATCACCTTCCAGTTGGCCGGCACGATCACTTCTTGCTCTTCGATCAGGCGCATGCAGTCGAGGTCTGGAAACACCCGACGCATTTCCTCATCGGCACCGGGGAACAGGTCCCGCAACGACGGCGCGGCCGGGTCGAGGTTGAAGTAAATGAACCCGCCCAGTTCTTCGGTGCGGACCTGTGGAATGTTGAACTGCTGCAACTCGAAGTTTTTCATCTTCTCGCAACGGGGGGCGCTGCGCAGGCTGCCGTCCATCTCGTAGCACCACGAGTGATAGGCGCAACGCACCACGCCACCGGTGGTGCCGCGACGATCCTCGAGCAAGCGATTGCCGCGATGCTGGCAAACGTTGTGGAAAGCATGGATCTGTCCCTGACGGTTTTTTGCGACTACCACGCTCTGGTCGAACAGATTCGTCACCACGTACTGACCCGGCTCGGCGAACTCGCTGACGTGCCCGGCCACATGCCAGGCGTGCATGAAAATGTTGTCGCGCTCGGCCTTGAACAGGGTTTCGTCGAAGAAGTAACGCGAGGGCAGAGTGAAGGCTTCTTCCGGGTCCTGATGGTCCCAACCGTCGACGGGGCTTTGCTGCTTGCGAGTTTGAAAGCTTTGCATGGGGATATCTCCACAGTGACTGGCCGCACGGCACGGCAACTTGTTCTGGGAGTTAATCTAGGGCGCAGGGAGAGGGCGCGATTGATGAAATGCGACCAGTTGGCAGGGAAAAACATCAAGCGTTGGGCTGCCGCTCGGTGACCGAGGACAGTAAGGAAGTGCTGGCCGTTGGCTGCGCTAGAGTTCCAGCGGTCTGATATCGCCAATTTGTTCGGCGAAGGTAAATAGCGCATCTATAATAAACAGGCTGGCAATGTTGCGGCGCAATCAACCGACTATCAAAGTAGATAGGCAGAATAGAAGTCTATATTTTGTATATTTACGCTATTGTAAAATACGGCAAATTTATAACATCGACATCACAAGGTGCTTGAGGTGCTTATAGTGAGCTGGCTTTCAAGATTGATTACCCAACTGTCCGGAAGGGCTACTGTGAACCCATCGCGAGAGGATTTGAAAATGGCAAAGTTACTCGTTCTGTATCATTCGATGTACGGTCATATCGAGCAGATGGCTGAAGCCGTCGCCGAAGGTGCGCGCAAAGTACAAGGGGTAGAAGTCACGGTAAAACGTGTGCCAGAAATAATGGACGCTGAGGCATTCAAAGCTGCCCACGGTAAAACCGACCAACAGGCTCCGGTGGCTTCTCCATCAGAACTGGGTGACTATGATGCAATTATTTTCGGTACCCCAACGCGGTTTGGCAATATGTCGGGGCAGATGAGAAACTTCCTAGACCAGACAGGCGGCCTTTGGGCTAAAGGGTCGTTGGTTGGAAAAATAGCAAGTGTATTTACGTCAACAGGAACTGGCGGGGGACAAGAGATGACAATTACATCTACTTGGACGACCTTAGCGCATCATGGCATGATCATTGTGCCCATCGGGTATAGCGACCCGGCATTGTTTGATGTTTCCCAAGTCGGTGGTGGCACTCCGTATGGCGCCTCTACCATTGCAGGCGGTGATGGCTCCCGCCAGCCCGATGTTCGCGAACTAGGTATTGCGCGATATCAAGGCGAATATGTGGCCAAACTAACTGCAAAACTAACGAACGGTTGATAGCCTTGCGATGCTCTATGGCACATTCAATTTCGTCTTGCGCATGCCCGGGTTGCGCAGATACCGAATGACTGTTTTTTTGAAGTCTTGCCGTTTTCTGCGCGCAAATCGAATACGAGAATCTGCGCATCTACGGCATGGGAAAAAGTAAGCGTCTGAGTGTCCGTCAATTTGAGGCCGTCACCCTCCGCGACAGTCTCACCGTTGACCTTGAGCTTGCCGGTGACGACATGGACGTAGACATGCCTACGGCTCGATAAGGGCAATGTGTATGTATCCCCGTAGCCGAACTGGCCAGCATAGATTTTCGCGTCCTGAAGGATTCTTAGCGAGCCATCTTGCCCATTTTTCGAGGCGACCAGTTGGAGCTTCCCGCGCCGTTCATCAAGCGGAAAATGCTTTTGCTGATAGCTGGGTTTCGTACGCAACGAATGAGGTGTCAGCCAGATCTGGAGTAAGTGAACGGGTTGCGTGGGGGATGCATTGAATTCACTGTGTTCGATACCCGATCCGGCGCTGATGAGCTGGAAGTCACCCGCTTTGATCTTTGCGCTGTTACTCAGCGTATCGCGGTGCGACAGGGTTCCTTGCAGCACATAGGTCAAGATTTCGACGTCGCGATGGGCGTGCTGGCCAAACCCTTTTCCGGGCACGATCCAGTCATCGTTAATGACGCGCAAGTCTGAGAAGCCCATTTCCTGAGGATCTTTGTAGCCACCGAACGAAAAGGTGTGACGGGACTTGAGCCAAGGTAAGCGGGTGCTACCGCGCTCCCCGGCTTTGCGAATCTCTAACATGAGTTGCTGCCAAAATGCGTGAGGCGCATAGCTTAATCAGGTTAATGGATGGCTAAAATCCTTAAAAACTGACGAAAATAATCGAGCATCTCGATGGTTTGTGCGCGTAGTGCGATGTTCGATCGTACGCGGCATGATAAAGCGGGGGAGGCGCAGCGTTCCCTTAATGGCTGTGGACACCCGGTTTTACGTGCTGGGACGGTGACTCGGTCAATGAGGCGCATGCCTCCGGCTAACACACCTTCTCGACGCTAAGCGCCAGTCCAGCCAATCAAAAAAACGAGCGCACAACCTTGAGCGTGACGGTGGTTTCGCACCCGGTGTTGTGACCGTTGTACGCACCGCAATCGGCGCCGGTGAGGCTCGAGCCGCTGTACATCAGGTTCATGTCCATGCCCATCAAGGGTCGCGAGACGTTGAACGACCAGTCGTTGTAGGCGCTGACCATGCTGCCACCTTCAATCAAGGTTGGCGTGTCGAGTTGGTGATTGCCGTACTGCATGCGCAAATCGAATCCTAGCGGAACGATGCCTCCCAGATCGAGAAACAGCGTACTGTCCTGGCGTCCTGCGTCGTTGCTGAACGCAGTGCCGATGCGGGAGTCGAAAATCCGGAAGCCAGCATAAAGCTCGTGGCTGTCGATCTGCTCAGTGTTGGGGTAGCTATAACGGATGACACCCAATTCGTAACCCAGTGTCTTGTCGAACGGCTTTTTAAAGCCCATGTAGGAATCGACTTCGAGCGTGCTGTCCGGCGCGATGCCGGCATTGGGTGACCACTGACCAAAGTAAAAGCCGCTGTTATGCGTCAGGTCCAGACCCCCGTGGAAAGCTGAGTCACCGCTCGTGGGCGTAACTAGACCTTGAGCCATGCTACGGCTGGGCGTGGTTCCGAGCTTGAGGCTGAAGTCGCCGAGTTCTCGGTCGATGACCTGCGCCCCGACGGTCTGGCAAACGAGCAAAGTGCTGGCAATCAGCGCGTAACAGCGAGCATGAGGCATTCCTCACTCCTTGGGTTTTACTGAGGAGTGGAACCGATGGTGTCTGATCGATGTGGCCTGTAAGCCTGACAAGAACCGCGAGCTAGAGCTTCGCCAGCATACCGGCGAATGAGCGGACGATTCGACCGCCGGTCGATTTCAGTACAAAAAATGTAAACTTCGCTTGGGCAGACGTATTTTCTTGTTCGGCCGTTTTGCTGGCGCGAGGCCCGCATCAAAGCACCCTAAGCAATCGCTCCAGTTGGTCATGCTCCCACTGGCTCAAAAAACTCACAGGGTCTGTTCCGAATCGCGGCCAAGTCTTCAGGCTGCCAATCCGCCCGTCCGGGGTAGTGCAGGCAGCGCAATAGCTGAGCGTGTCGCAATCAATGATCAAAGTAATCCCCCAGCCATCGACTTCCACTACCACCGGACCGGTGTGCGAATCGGCCCAGGGTTGGTTGTCGATTCTGTGCATTGTCTTGGTTTGCAGCGCTATATCTCGTAATACCTGATAGACCTCACGCGCGGTGACAGGGGACAGGCACTCTTGTTGTTCCATGAAGTGCTACTCGTCTCGTCGATTAAGCTAATTACGGTGCCGGATTATTCCTGCAATGCAAACCCTACGTCTAACACGTAAAAACGATCGTTACTGACCTCGTAACAGGTTGGTTTGCGGCCACGATGATGCCCGTTTGGATGGAATGTTGTAGGTGGCAACAAGATTGATGTTCGTGTTGGTGGCAGGCTGCCATACTGGTTTTTTGTTCGACAATAATGATCAGGCGGATTAAATGGATAGCCTAGGACGTAAGCGTGATCAGGATATCCTTATAGAAGAGCAGGTTCGAACAGACCGACTGCATCAGTTATTCCGGCAATCCACTTCTGCAGTTTTTGGTAGTTTCATGGGCGCTGCCATGTTGTGCTTGCTGTGCAGGGATCGTTTTGAGCGCAACGTTGTTGTTGGGTGGATAAGCCTTTTGACGGCGTCTTCGCTGCTGCGCATTTTGATGTTCGTTGTCTATTTTCGCAGCCCTCTACACGAACGCACTCCTCGGCGCTGGGAGCGTAGATACTGGAGTACGCTCGCATTGTCTGCCGGTATCTGGGGCGCGGGCGCTTTAGCCGTCATGCCACCCAACGACCTGCTGGCTCAGGTTCTGGTTATGTTGTTTGCGGTCGGGATGTCGGTCAGCGCAGTGTCTTGCTACTCGGCCTACCGGGACATGACATTGGTGTCCATCGGCTTGGTGTTGTTACCGTGCACCGTATGGCTGCTTTTTCAGGTTTCGCCGATGCAATTCGGTATCGCAGTGGCTGTTCTGGTATTTTCGTCCTTTGTGGTTAGCGCTTCGCGCAACCTCTCGGATGCGCTGGAAAAGGCCTTCCGCTTAACACGGGAAATGGAGCGGGCGCATAGCATCTCTACCCATGCGGCG
This sequence comes from Pseudomonas sp., assembly GCF_026224925.1. Taxonomy (GTDB): domain Bacteria; phylum Pseudomonadota; class Gammaproteobacteria; order Pseudomonadales; family Pseudomonadaceae; genus Aquipseudomonas. Next base: position 9,803 of record NZ_JAMFRV010000339.1, read on the forward strand.
CAGACTGATGAACTCACCGGCCTGAAGAATCGCCGAGCCTTTTTTCATAACGCCCAGCAGCTGCATAGTTACTGCCAGCGCAATCGGCTACCGTTGTGCGCGCTGATGCTGGATATGGACCACTTCAAGCTTATCAATGACACCTACGGGCATCAGGTCGGAGATCAGGTGCTGCGCCAAATTGGTGGGGTCATCAGCACGTCATTTCGCGAAGCTGACGTTTGCGGCAGGCTTGGGGGAGAGGAGTTTGCTGTTTTGCTTCCGGACACCTCCATTGAGGCCGCTCTTGGCGTCGCTGAGAAACTTATACAGACCATTGCCGGTTTGAAGGCAGAGCCGGTCAACTACATCACCGCCAGCCTGGGTGTAGCCTCAGCGCATATCGATGATAAAGACCTGCACAACTTGATGAACAGTGCAGACAAAGCGCTTTATCGAGCCAAGGCGCTGGGACGCAATCAAGTGGTGGTGGCCGAGTAAATGGTTTGCAGTCGCTGAGTTAAGCTATGGTCTGTGTCAGTGATTTCTGCAACCCGGGCGTATGCAAAGCAATTCTGAGGATGTAAAGATTGAGTCCTCAAGACTTTTCAAAGCCGCAACGCTCATTGCCGAAAATTTCAAAGAGCCGCTTTCGCGGGCTGAACTCTGCCAGATCGCCGACCTTTCCCGCTCGCATTTTATCCGCGAGTTCAAGGTGCGTTTTGGGCTGACGCCCCATGCGTACCTGGTCAATAGGCGCATCCAGTTTGCTCGGACGCAGCTCAAAGTGGGCAGGGCTGTAGCTTAGCGTTCCGGCTTCCAGTATTTCTGCATTTCCAGAAACAAAAACGACGCCGTCCATGTGATCAACATAAGCCCGGTCAGAGCCTCTAGCCCGGTGAGGAATTTGATGTGGCCGACAGGGTGAATGTCGCCGAAGCCAATAGTGGTAAAGGTGGTGAAAGAAAAGTAGGCGCAATCCAGTAAGCTGCCGTCGAACTCGCCCTTTAGGCTCCCCCAATCGCCAAATTGAATGATTAGGTAGTAGGTCAGTGCAAAGCACCAAACCTCTAGGGCATGGGCCGCCATGGCGCCGAGAACGCCCAATACGATCCTGAAGCGATGTCGTCGGTTGAGCCTTGAAAGGAGTAGGTTCATCCGCAACAGACACTCGTAATGAATCATCACTGCGGTGATGATTACCACCAGATTGACCAGGGTTACCGCAATCATCCAGTACTACCTCAATCGACTAATGTGGCCGGTGCCATGACGAGGGAATCCCTGATCAGCTTCAGACACAACTGCAGAATCGCCGACTCATCCCCAACCCGATGACTGACGATGATCGGTGAAGTGGCTGTAGGATCAAGCAGGGGGGCGTAGCCGATGTCATGGCGGTGCAAGCGTTGAACAGAGGCGGGCACCACGGTGATGCCGATACCTGCCGCCACCAGGCCAATGGCGGTCTGCATCTCGTTGGTCATCTGCGCCACGCGTATCTTCAGATTGTGACGAGCAAACAGCCCCAGTACATGGTCGGCGTAACTGGGCCGGACGTTGCCCGGATACAGCACGAAAGGCTCCAGAGCCAATTGCTCAAGACTCACCGGCGCTCCCAGCAGCGGGTGCCCGGCGGGCAGGGCGGCCACCAGCGGGTCTTCGCTTATTACTGTCTGTACCACCGCCGCATCGTCGATGTGAATCCGCCCGAAGCCGATGTCGATCCGGCCACTTTTCAGTGCTTCAACTTGTTGCAGGGTCACCATCTCAAGCAGGCCCAGTTCGATGTCGCCACTGCCACGT
>NZ_JAMFRV010000340.1 GCF_026224925.1 Pseudomonas sp.
CGCCGTGCCCGAGTTGGTGCATTTGCTGCTGCCGGCTCGCAACTGCTGTCAGTGGTACCAGCCAACGGCTTGTGGGTCGATGCCAACTTCAAGGAAGACCAACTGGCACACATGACCCCAGGGCAAGCGGTGACGATTCATGCGGACGTGCTTCCAGGTCATGAGTTCCATGGCCATCTGGACAGCCTGGCGCCTGCAACCGGCTCGCAGTTCAGCGTATTGCCACCGGAGAACGCCACCGGCAACTTCACCAAAATTGTGCAACGGGTGCCGGTCCGCGTTCATCTCGATGAGGCCGACGGTGTCCTCGGTCATTTGCGTCCGGGCTTGTCGGTCACGGCTGAAGTGGACACGCGCGACGCGTCGACCGGTCCAGCCCATTCAGTGACCGCTAATCAGGCCAGCGTGCCATGAGTGCGACAATCGCAGCACCGGCAAAACCATTTGATGCCGCGTCGATGGCCACCGCAACTAAGGTGTTCGCTTTCGCCAGCATGTGCATCGGCATGTTCATCGCGCTGCTGGATATTCAAATTGTTTCGGCCTCGCTGCGCGATATCGGTGGCGGTCTGTCTGCCGGCACCGATGAAACGGCGTGGGTACAAACCAGTTATTTGATCGCAGAAATCGTGGTAATTCCCCTGTCGGGCTGGCTGTCACGGGTGTTCTCAACGCGCTGGCTGTTTTGCGCTTCAGCGGTAGGTTTCACCTTGGCCAGCCTATTGTGCGGTGCCGCGTGGAACATTCAGAGCATGATTGCCTTTCGCGCGTTGCAGGGCTTTCTCGGCGGTTCCATGATCCCGCTAGTGTTCACCTCGGCGTTCATGTTTTTCACCGGTAAACAAAAGGTGATTGCAGCCTCCACCATCGGTGCCATCGCCTCTTTGGCACCGACCCTTGGCCCGGTGATCGGTGGCTGGATCACCGACGTCTCATCCTGGCACTGGTTGTTCTACATCAACCTAGTACCGGGCATATTCGTCGCCGTCGCTGTTCCTCTCCTGGTGCGTATCGACGAGCCGGACTTCTCCCTACTCAAAGGTGCGGACTACCTGAGCATGGTGTTCATGGCGCTGTTTCTCGGTTGTCTGGAGTACACCCTGGAAGAAGGTCCGCGCTGGAATTGGTTCAGCGACAGGACGATCCTGACCACGGCCTGGATCTCTGGCGTTTCGGCAGTGCTGTTCATCAGTCGCACGCTGATCGTGAGCAATCCGATCCTAGACCTGCGCGCACTCAAAGACCGCAATTTTGCGCTGGGTTGCTTCTTCTCTTTCGTCACCGGCATCGGCCTGTTTGCAACGATTTACCTGACGCCGCTGTTCCTTGGACGCGTTCGCGGCTTCAGCGCGCTGGACATCGGCCTGGCGGTATTTTCTACCGGCGTATTTCAGATCATGGCGATTCCGCTGTATGGGTTCCTGGCCAATCGCGTCGATTTACGCTGGATCATGATGTTTGGTCTGGGACTGTTCGCCCTTTCTATGTGGGACTTTTCGCCGATCACCCACGAATGGGGTGGTCGTCAGTTGATCCTGCCGCAGGCGTTGCGCGGTATTGCGCAGCAACTGGCGGTTCCACCGGCGGTGACACTGACCCTCGGTGGCCTGGCCATGTCGCGCCTTAAACAGGCGTCGGGGCTGTTTAACCTGATGCGCAATTTGGGCGGCGCCATTGGCATCGCGGCCTGTGCGACGATTTTGAATGACCGCACCAACCTGCATTTCACACGGCTGGCTGAACATTTGAACACCAGCAACGAAGCCATGAACCAATGGCTGACGCAGGTCGGCGGCAACCTTGCCACCCTGGGCCAGACAGGCAGCGAAGGCGTGACCGCAGCGTTGCAGCAACTGTGGCTGCTGACGTATCGCGAGGCGCAAACCCAGACCTATTCCGATGCATTTCTGGCGATCATGGTGTGCTTCATTATTGCCACCGCGATGGTGCCGTTGATGCGTAAAGTGGTCCCGCCTGCCGCACCGTCACCCGACGCCCATTGAGATTGCCATGAACCTGCTCGCCCCTATTTTCCGCGCGCTGGGCCGTGGCTGGTCGCAGCAAAGCCTGTCAGCGACGAATTGAATCGGCTTTCACGGTTTTGGTGCCAGGTTTGCCATGCCCTGCAGCAACTCGATGGGCAGCGGAAAGACGATAGTGGTGGTTCGATCGTTGGCAATCGAGCCCAGTGTTTGCATGTAACGCAACTGCATGGCGCCCGGCTCGCGCCCTAGAATCTCAGCGGCTTCTGCCAGCTTTTGTGACGCTTGCAGCTCACCTTCGGCATGGATTACTTTGGCCCGGCGCTCGCGCTCCGCTTCGGCCTGTCGAGCGATGGCGCGGATCATCGATTCGTTGAGGTCAACGTGTTTGATCTCGACGTTCGCCACCTTGATGCCCCATGAGTCGGTCTGGGCATCGAGTACCTTTTGGATATCAACGTTAAGCCGTTCACGCTCGGCAAGCAGTTCATCCAGCTCATGTTTACCCAGCACCGCCCGAAGTGTGGTCTGTGCCAGTTGGCTGGTGGCCATTAAAAAATCTTCAACCTGAATGATCGCTCGCTGCGGGTCGAGCACTCGGAAATAAAGTACCGCGTTAACCTTCACTGAGACGTTGTCACGAGTAATTACGTCCTGCGGCGGTATGTCCAGAACGACGGTGCGCAGGTCGACACGAACCATTTGCTGAACTACCGGAATTAGCAGGATCAAGCCGGGTCCCTTGACCTGCCAGAACCGCCCGAGCTGGAATACCACCCCACGCTCATACTCACGCAGGATGCGAAACGTCGACATCGCCACCAGCAGCAGTAGTAAAAGCAACGTGCCAAAGCCCAATTGCACAAACATGATCAGTCTCCCACTTGAGGTGTCTCAGGCACCGGTGCGACCTCCAGCATCACGCCTCGACGCGCCACGACCTGGACCCATTGCCCGGTTCTGAGGGGTGCCTGACTCATTACCTGCCAGTGTTCGCCTTGAAGTTGCACCCAACCACCCAAGGGGTCGTCGGTTTGCACCTTAGTAATTCTAGCGTTGCTGCCGACCAGGCCTGCATCACCGCTGACCACCTTGCGTTGCCGAGATTTGAGCGTTGCTCCCACCAAGCCGACAAGGCACACCATGCCGATCACCGCCACACTGAAAACCGTCGGCAGCTCAACGGTGAAACCCAAGATATTGGTGTTCATCAACAGTATCGCGCCTGCCGTAAAGGCGACGACGCCGCCCAATCCAATGACCCCGAAGCTTGGCAAAAAAGCCTCTGCAACCAATAGCGCGAAACCGACCACAATCAACGCAATACCGTTATAGCTGGTCGCGCCAGCGACATCGCCGAGACCGATTACCACGACATAGCCTTCCGCCGCGCTGGCGCCCATCGGCAGCCAGAGCAGACACGTCAACACCAGCAAGCTGCGCCACCGGTAACCGTTCAAAACGATTCTCCTGAACACATTTAGTAGACCGCTGTCATTTATTTTAGCTGACGCCTGACATCTACGAACCCGGACGGCATATCGTGGTGTTGTTTTGTCAGGTTGCCCGTCTGGAATATTTCCGTTCGGACCCGCTGACTTTGACTGGGGATGATCGAGAACTAAGCTCTGCCGACCACTGTTAAAGAGGATCACCTCAATGACTGATGAACATGACAAGCGCGACAAACTGTCGGCCCTGCCAGAACTGCGCGACCTTGCGACCCCTTCTCGCCGCAACTTTCTTAAATCCGTGGGCGTTTCCAGCCTAGCGGCGGCCACCTCTCCCCTTTGGTTACAGCCAGCCGCTCCCGCCCAAGCCGAAACTGTCGACGATCCACCCGCCGCACCGCCACCGGGTGAGCAACGGATAGTACTTAATGTCAACGGCAGCCCCCATGCCCTGAACCTGCCAGCGAATGCGGTACTTCTGGATGTGCTACGTGACCGATTGAGCCTGACGGGCACCAAAAAAGGCTGCGACCATGGCCAATGCGGCGCCTGCACGGTGCACGTCAACGGCCAGGCAGTGAACTCATGCTTGTCCTTGGCGGCGATGCACGAGGGTGACGACATCACCACCATTGAAGGCATAGCCCAAGGCAGCGCGTTACATCCAGTGCAGGAAGCGTTCTGGGAACATGACGCCTACCAATGTGGTTACTGCACCTCAGGGCAAATCATGAGCGCCGTTGCTATTTTGAAAGACAACGACATTGGCACCGACGATGCCAGTGTGCGCGAAGCAATGAGCGGCAATATCTGCCGTTGCGGCGCCTATAAAAATATCCTGGCTGCAGTGCAATCAGCGCGCAGCAAAATGAAGGAGATCGGCTGATGAGAACATTCAGTTATGTTCGTGCCGATAGCATCGAACATGCGATTAATTACCACAGCCAATCTGACTCTGCGTTCTTTCTTGCGGGGGGGACAACCCTGCTGGACTTGGTCAAGCTTGATGTCATGCGCCCAGTACAGGTGATCGACGTCAACCATTTATCACTGAAACAAATCAGTGTGCTTGATGACGGTCGGGTGCGTATCGGCGCGCTGGTTACTAATACAGCATTGGCCCGCCACGACCTTATCCGGACGCGTTATCCAGTGTTGTCTCAAGCGCTGCTGTCAGGCGCAACCACCCAATTGCGCAACAAGGCAACGACTGCCGGAAACGTCATGCAACGCGTGCGTTGCGACTATTTCCGCGACGGCGTATCACCCTGTAATAAACGCGAACCGGGGTCGGGGTGCTCGGCCATTGAGGGTCAAAACCGCAGCGTGCACGCCGTGTTGGGCACCAGTGATCAATGTATTGCGACGCATCCTTCGGATATGTGTGTCGCCATGGCGGCAATTGGGGCCACGGTACAAGTGCAAGGCCCCAAGGGACTACGAGAGATCAACTTCCTCGACTTTCATCTACTGCCTGGCGCCACGCCTGCAAAGGAGCACGCGTTGCTACCGGACGAGATGATTACTCACGTGGTGCTTGATGCGCCATTGGCTAACGGCCGCTCGGGCTACCTGAAATTGCGAGATAGAGCCTCCTATCAATTCGCGCTGGCCTCCAGCGCCGTGATTGTCGTGCTCGACGGTAATACCGTGCGCGATGTACGTATCGCAATGGGCGGTGTGGGCACCAAACCTTGGCGCGCCCTGGCCGCCGAGCAGTCCTTGAAGGATGCTCCCTTGACGCCGGAGTCATTAGCAAAGGCCGCAGCTATCGCGCTGCAGGGCGCGGTGCCCTATCGCCACAACGCCTACAAGATTGCGCTGGGCCGGCAAGCGATCATCCGTAACTTCGAAACGTTAACGGCTTAAGCGGAGGACAACACATGAGTGAGCAAATAATCGGTGCCGGTCCACGCCGCGTTGATGGACGGCTGAAAGTGACAGGCACTGCAATGTATGCCTCCGATCACCACCCGCAAAACATGGCGTACGGCTATGGTGTTTTCAGCACCATAGCCAGCGGAAAGGTCACCGAATTGAACCTTGATGAAGCGCGTAAATCCCCGGGGGTCATTGATATTTTTCACTCGGGGCATTTTGCCGAGGTTTACCACACCTCGCCTATTCCGACATCGCTGGCTAATATTTTGACCACCAGCAAGGCCGAGGAAAACCGACTGCCCTTCGAAGACGACACCATTCACTACGCCGGCCAATTCGTTGCATTGGTGGTTGCCGACACCTTCGAACATGCACGTGCCGCGGCATACAAGGTGTCAGTCAGCTATAGCAAAAGTCCTACGGTTGCCAATCTACAGCAGGGACTGAAAGCAGGCCCACCCAAAGAAGGTGGACGCGGACATTCCAGAGGCGACCCTGGTCCGGCATTCGATCAAGCGGCGCATTCCATAGACGCCACTTACACAACGCCCGTGGAAACCCACAACCCGATGGAGATGCATGCGACGGTTGCGTATTGGGAAGATGGGCATTTGTACGTCTATGAAGCTACGCAGGGCGTGGTTGCGCATCGAAACGCGCTGTCGCGAATATTTGGCTTGAGCCCAGATAGGGTTGAAGTAAGAGCACCTTTTATTGGTTCGGGCTTCGGAGGCAAGTTATGGATCTGGCCACATTCGGTGGCCGCCTGTGGCGCTGCGAAAATGCTGAACAGACCGGTACAGCTGGTCGTGCCCCGACAACAGATGTTCACCACCACCGGCCATCGACCCGCGACTCAGCAGCGTGTACGCCTGGCTACTGATACTCAGGGCAAACTGCTTTCCGTACGTCACGAGTCGATTAACACCACGTCGTTCACTGATCAATACGTTGAGAACTGCGGCACCTCTACGCGCAGTCTATACAGCTGCGCTAATGTACTGGTCAATCAAAAGACGGTTGAAGTGAATCACGGCACACCGACGTCAATGCGTGCGCCTGGCGCAGCACCTGGCCTGTTTGCACTCGAATCTGCCATGGACGAAATGGCAGAAGTTATTGGCATGGACCCCATGGCGTTTCGCAAACTCAATGTGGCTGATCGCGACGAAAGTCAGAATCTGCCGTGGTCGAGCAATCATTTGCAGGACGCTATCGACCAAGCCGCCGAGCGTTTTGGCTGGCAGCACCGCGACCCTCGCAACGGTGTGATGCAGGATGGCCATGAAAAAATCGGCTATGGCATGGCGGCCTGCAACTGGGATGCTTACCGTACCCCCGCCGAAGCGCGGGTCTCATTACGTGCGGATGGAACCGCGTATGCGATCTGTGGGGTGCAGGACATCGGCACCGGCACCTACACCGTGATCGCTCAGGCTGTGAGCAGTTTGACCGGAATACCGCTGGATAAAATTGAAGTCGAGTTAGGTAACTCATCATTTCCGCCAGCCCCTGTTTCGGGCGGATCTTGGGCGACGGCCAGCGTATTACCTGCCGTGGCTGAAGCGACACGTCAGGCGATCGCCCAGCTAAAGGCATTTGCAACCAGTCCGCGCGGTTCATTTGCCGGAGCCAACGCTGATTCACTTAGCGTCGAAGGCGCAAATCTCAAGAGTGCTGATAAGTCGCTGGCTATAGCGGACGTGCTTAAGGCGCAAAAACTGGCCAGCGCTGATGGTTATGGGCGCACAGGCATGGCGGAAACCGATAAGTATTCATTCCGGTCATTCGGCGCACATTTTGTTGAAGTGCGCTGGGATCCAGGAATTTCCCGCTTACGGATTGCCAGGGTGGTAAGTGCTATTGATGTCGGTCAGGTGATCAATCAGAAAACCGCTAGCAATCAAGTTGAAGGCGCCATCGTCATGGCTATCGGTATGGCTTTGTTCGAGGGGACCGAATACGACGAGCGTAATGCCATGCCGGTCAATAACAACTACGCCGAATACGTAGTACCGGTTCATGCAGATCAGCCCGAAGTGGATGTGATATTGCTTAATTACCCCGATTACAAACTCAACGAGTTTGGGGCACGGGGTATTGGTGAAATAGGGGTCACTGGTTTAGCCGCTGCAATCGCGAATGCGGTGTATCACGCGACGGGTAAACGGGTGCGCGACTTGCCGATCTCTTTGGATAAATTAATGACGGAAGAGCCGATGCTTCGTACGTAGGCCATTCCTTGGTATTTTTCGCCCGGATTTCTTTAATCTGCAGAAAAACAAAACCCCTGAACGCGTAAGCGATCAGGGGTTCTGGAATTTA